>CADBQK010000570.1 GCA_902796775.1 uncultured Lachnospiraceae bacterium | reverse complement strand
TCTCCTCGTTCATAGAGGTGATGACCGGAACATTATATTTCTCCTTTACAGCCTTGCAGATGGTACCGCAGGCAACACCGTAACGACCAGCGTTAAAAGCAGGACCAGCGATAAAGATATCAAATTCCTTATCCTCCAGCATGCCGAGGATCGTATTAACGGCATCTTCTGTATTGGATCCCATGTAGTTATCGCCGCAGATGATGGTATGAGTTACATCAGCATGCAGCTGTGCCTGGTAAGCTACTGCAGGGCCTACCTGGCCTTCCGTAATGGAAGGAGCCACATCCGCCGTATCTTCGCCGCCGAGCTGGCCGAAGAACTGGTTGATATACACAATTGCTTTCTTACTCATATTGCTTTCCTACTCCTTCCTTTAGAATTCCTTCATTGTCTTGGTGGACCAGCCAACCGTCATGTCGCCGCAGAACAGGCCGTTGTCTTCCATGATGACAGAGCCGTCGGGACGTACGGAAGGACCAAGGATCTCATCGCCTTCCCAGCCGCCGGAGTTACCGTCGCGGGCAAGCGCTTCCAGTTCACCGAGGACAGTCTTCATCGGAGGAAGCTCGATCAGCTCGGAAACATTACCGGTAGAAACCAGGGCAACGAGCTTCTCATCCAGAGTAACCAGAGGCTGGGAAGCGCCGTCACGTCCTGTACACTCATTGGCAACACCGACAACCTTAATGCCTGCTGTCTCAAGAGCCGCAATAGCGCCTACATAGTCAGCATCCGGATTGCCGTAGCCTTCCTCTGTAACAAGTGCAAAATCAGCACCAAGCTCAGTAGCTGTCTGGACGATCATCTGGATTACGCGCTCTTTCTGATCCATAGCTACGTTGAGGTTTGCCATGATTACACCGAGGAAGTTGTAATCTGTCCCGTTCTCAGCCATCAGAGCCCTGAGAATCGGGAAATTCTGAAAGTCATAGGTGGACCATTTGGATGAGCAAGGCATGAAGGAACCGGATACTAACGCGCCATCCAGCACTTCCTGTGCGCTCATATAGGTAGGCAGATACTTATTCATATCCCAGCCATAGAGAAGGGTATTGTAACCCATAGCTTCCATCTGGGACTGAGGCTGAAGTACTGCTACAACAGAAGGCAGAGCATTCTGCTCAGCAGATCTCTTGGTAACTGGCTGGGTCTCCTAAACATCGGTATCCTCGGGTGTCAGATCTTTGACACAAAGGCCGATGAACTGAGCCAGCTTATGGCCTGCGCGGCGAAGCGCATCGTTGCACTTCTGCTGCTCATAACGCTCAAATTCTTCATCAGTATCGGCAACCAGAACAATATTCATCAGGCCGCCAAAATAGGTCAGCTTCTGGCCGGGGCCGCTCATGTCGATCAGGCCATCCTGGAAACCGCCCCAATGACGTCCGACTACGAGAACAGAGCAGTTCTTCAGTGCATGCAGGACGCCTTCGCCTGCCTGACGCAGATCATCAGTGTATCCGGGGAACAGGCCCTTCCCGTCCAGACGGCAGCGGGGTTCAATCGCTTCCTTTACGGGATGGAGACGAACTTCATCGCCCGGCTTTACAATATACAGGTCTGCCTCAGTAATACGACTGTCTTCGCGGATAAACGCCAGCGCCTCTTCCTTATTGATGGTGAGGATCCCATCTTTATAGGAAAGAGCATCGCCAAAAACGATATCCTTCACATGAAAATTACCAATTTCCAGCTTCATGGATTCTTTGCTCCTCCTTGCTTTGAATGCAGGGTTGATTGGTATCGCAGTTTTGCAGAAAAACTCCCAGAATCAGGATCCGTCAAGTATACAGCATCTGGCTGGTTTTCATGCAGGTTGCAAATTGTTAATTAGTTGTCAAGCGCGCTTAATAATCCAATAACATACTAGAATATTTTATTATTTTTGTCAATCTTTTCACTTGATATATAGAAATGTTCTATAATATAATAGAGGTGCGGTATTTTGTATTCAAAAGGCATTACTGCCCTCCCTTTTCCTTCCCGGAATAATGGTTTTTTAAACAAAACTCCGTTTGACACACCAGACCCTTGTTTACATCGTAATATTTCCATGCTATAATATTTTTCATCGAAAATTGCTATAAGTGAAGACGTCAGCCGACTGCTCTTTAAAGCATGGAAACACCCCCGCTGTATGAGGTAACACGCATATGTTGGATATTCAGGTAAATGAAAAAAAAAGAGCCAAAATGACTCTTTTCGTAGATTGTACCCGCCGTCTGATCAAAGAAATAGGATATAAAGAAGTCTCTATCCGCAAAATCGCGGATCTGGCAGGTTATCATAACTCTACGATCTATTTCTATTTTCAGGACATAGACCTTCTGCTGGCACTGGCATCGGTCCGTTCTTTTGAAAAATACAGTTTGGCACTCCGCTCCATCAGTTCTTTCCAGAATAGCAGCAGTGATGTGTTCTATAAGGTCTGGGAGGAGTTCTGCAGATATGCATTTACTCAGCCGGATCTGTACTACCAGTTCTTTTTCGGAAAGTACTGCAACGATATTACCGATATTCTGAATCTTTATTATCAGCTGTTTCCGGAGGAAAAGCTTGAGTATTCAGCTGTTATAGAAGAGATGTATTTTGCGAACAATTTTACCTCCCGCAGCCGTACGATCCTCTGTCCGTTAATTGGAGAGGAGAACTACCGGGTCACTGATGAAAACGTAGACCTGATCAACGATGTCACCATTGCTTATTTCAAAGATCTTCTGGAGCAGAAGTGTGCTGATCCCTCTCTGGATAACGAGCTTCTTACCAACCAGTATCTTCGTGCTCTCCATCTTATTGTAGATGCGTAAAAAGACGTAAAAAGATATCCGGCATCTGATCCGGATATCTATTACATACAATTCCCGTTTGCCGGGCAAACCTTTTCAGATAACTACTTCGTGCAGGGCTTCCTCTTGGATCCCTGCTTTTTTCATCATACAGACGATCTGCTCTCTGTAAGCCGGATCCGCACTCCAGGCAAGACCGCAGCCTGCGGAAATCTCCCTCGGCACCGGAATGATCCTCCCAGGTGTCCCTGTCTCCCTGCAGGCTTTTTCCATCGCCATTGCATCTGCGGTTGTGTGAAATGTGATCACAAGTTTATTCTCTTTTTGTCGTTTAAACAGCATTTACTCTATCACCAATTCAAAACCGTCATCAATCTCTTTGACAGTAACCTTTTTCCCTCTGGACATAGCATACTTTTCCACATTCGTCTTCTGTACAGGCTCGGAAACCAGCACCCGCAGCGTATCTGCTCCGGCATCAAG
>CADBQK010000569.1 GCA_902796775.1 uncultured Lachnospiraceae bacterium | reverse complement strand
GAGTGCAGTGTTTCCGGGAGCATTACAGGCGGAGGCGCGCATGTGGACGCAGTAGTCGGTGATCCCGCCTGTGCAGTTTCTATCGATTGTGACGGAGGTATGGAGGTTGGTCAGGAATCTGAACCAGCAGCATGAGTATGATCTGATAACAATAAAGACACGACAATTTCAAACAGAGGAATCATTATTGCCGACAGAGTGTAAACTGCTCTGCCGGCTTTTTTGCCGTGTCAGGCTCCACACAGCTGCAATGGTTCTGTCCAAAGTTTCCCATGTTGTCGGCGACCGTAACAAAAAGCGAAAGTGCTTGACATCCCTGGGAGGCAAAGTATGAACAACAAATGGAACCGTAAAAATGCTTTGTGGATGCTGCTGTATGCAGTCCTGTATGCAAAAAGGTATTGAAAAATCGGATAGTTAGTGGTATTTTATTTCTGGTTAGCGAAATCTAACTATCTTTGGCGCACTTTTTACGGAGCAGGATTCGATGGATTTCGGGCCTGCTCTATTTTGCTGGATGCTCCTGCTCATACAGTTATGCTGATATTTGCAGCCTGGCAAGGCAGTGAAAAAAAGAGAGTCAGATACCGTTCATGAATGGTTATGGTATCGGTATCCTGCGAAGCATGCCTTCGGTAGAACGGGTTTATTCAGATATAAGCATGTGTTTATAGAGGAGGGATGAATTATGTCTAAAAAGGCATCTCAGTTTCAGAAAAAGGTGATGAGCCTGGGGTACCGGGGGAAGGAAATCTTCAAGCCTCTGAATACAGGCCGGATCGATGAGCACGTATCGTGTGTAAGGGAATGGATCGCCAATATATTCTTCTATACGAAAAACGGTACGACGATTATGATCGATGCCGGTTATAACTATGACCGGCTCAAGGAAAAAATGGGCTGGCTGCATATTGATCCGGCACAGGTAAAGCATATCCTGATCACTCATCAGGATACAGATCATGTAGGTGCTGTGGAACGGGATTCAGACGGCCTTTTCAGGGAAGCTGTGCTCTACCTGAGTGAGATCGAAAACCGGTATCTGACGGGAGAAGTCCGCCGCAGGGTGATATTTGGAGCATATAAACTCCCGATGGTGGCGACAGACAACCCCAAGGTTCTGCTGAAAGACGGAGATGTATTCTATATTGATGACATCAAGGTGGAAGCGATCCTGGTCCCGGGGCATACATGGGGCCACATGGTTTACCTGATCGATGACGCATATCTGTTTACCGGCGATACGATCTGGTTTGGCCCGGATGGGGGGTACAGTTTTATTAACTCTCTTGCGGAGGATAATGAGCTGGCGAAGAAGTCTCTTGAAAAGCTTGAGAAGATTCTCAGAAACCGTGCTCTTTTACCGAAGATCATTACCGGCCATACCGGCTGGTCGCAGGATCTGGATTTTGCCTTTGCGCACAGAGACAAGGTCTGCAATAGTCTGAAAAAACAAAAACCTCATGATCCGACGGCTCCTTATGACGGCTATGATGAAAGAGAAGACACAGAAAGCCGCGCTGAAAATGTCCGGCTATTGTCGGTGAATGACAGGAAAAAGCGAAAAGTTCTGGTGTTCGGGGCGGGTGTGATCGGTGCCTATCTGGCACATGTGCTGATACAGGCGGGGAATGAAGTGACCATCCTTGCAAGGGAAGAAAGAGCGCAGTCCCTGAAGCAGAATGGCCTGGTGATACGTCATCATCTGCAGAAGAAAACGACAAAAGACACAGTAGAAGCTGTGACGGATGTAAGCGGCCGCTCTTTTGACGCAGCGTTTGTGGTCATGCCTTATCATAAGATCCGGCTGGCAGTACCGCAAATCGCTCAGCTTCAGACAAAGCTGCTTGTACTTGTCGGCAACGATCTGGCACCTGCCGCAATTGAAACGGAACTTGCAAAGGCCCCCGGTATTAAGAAGGTTCTTTTTGGTTTCCAGGTATCCGGCGGGAAGAAGGAAGCAGACCATTTTGTATGTGAACGGTTTGGCGGAAGCTGGATGGACCTTGGGCAGCTTCACGGCAATACGGATCCTCGTCTTAAAAAGTGGACGGAGCAGATGTTTGCAGGGACTTCTTATAAGCTCAACTGGCAGGAGGATATGGAGGCGTATCTGATCTGCCATCCGGCCGCGATCCTGCCGATTGGTTATCTTTCCTATATCTGTGACGGAAATCTTCGCACCTCCACAAAGGAGCAGCGCCGGATGATGGTCGACGCGTCTCATGAAGCGTATGAAGCTCTTAAGGCAAAGGGTATCCCGATCTGTCCGAAGGGTGATGATCAGTTCTATGAGAAAGGAGTCCGTGGAAAAGGAATGCAGCTGCTTTATCTGGTTATGGCAAAATCAAAGATCGGAGATCTCATTGCCTGCGAGCACTGCCGGAACGCTGTATCTGAAATGGAACAGATCGATCTCTTTTAT
>CADBQK010000568.1 GCA_902796775.1 uncultured Lachnospiraceae bacterium | reverse complement strand
AGCCCCATGCACCGGTCTGAAACCAGTCCTTCTTCTCCATAGAAGAACAGGCTGGTGTACATTCTGTTCCCGGCGATCAGGCCATCGATGATGCCTTGATATAGTTTGTTCGAAGCAGATTGGTCTGTCATAGATATTTTCCTACTGTATTTTCACAGACCTCAGATGGTCCGGAAGAGATCCAACCACAATCAGCTTGTTTGCATCATCATGCAGGAAGTAGATTCGAAGAAGGTTTTCTGAATCATTCCCTGCTCGAAGATGATAGTCCAACGCACTTTCTTTCAGTTTTCCCTGTGCGTTTCGGAAGTACTTGATTTTATATTCCAGAGGTGTGTATTCAATCGTTGTTATCCCAACAGGGGTAACCTCAAAAGGCCGGCCATACTTTTCCGAACAGCGCATTTGCATAATTTCTTTTGATATCTGCCAATATCGCTGCTCCCAGTATTCTGACGCAAGAAACTGAAGTGCCATACAGATCAGTTCTGTGCTTGCACAGCGTGATGAACAGTTCTCAAGACGGTTGATCGCTTTATCATGAAGAATCAGCCTGCCTGCCAGGTTTTGTTTTGCCCAGGCGGCAATCTCCGAATAGTCTTTAGGAAGCTTGTCTTTGCTTCGTAAATAGGCGATTGTATCTCCCTGGCCTTCTATGATCGAATTCAGCTTCTGCAATTCAGCGCTGTGTTTTTCACGTAATAAGGCTTTTTCCTGCTCAAGGCGTGAAGAGTATTCCTTCTGCCGGGAAAGCTGCTCTTGCAAGTCAGATATTTGCGAATCTTTCCTGCTGGAGTCACCCTGCCACATCATTTTTAGCTCTACAATCTGCTGCTGATAGCCGGCATCAGTTTCTGCGGCCTTTTTTGCAGCACTTTCCTGAAACTCATCTGTAAAACGCAGGAGCTCTTGGCGGGCTGCGGAAAGGAACTTGATATTTCCAAAATCGATCGGCCGCCCGCGAAGATAAGATTTTACTTCATGCTCCAGCTTGTTAATAAAATCTGCCGCATCAGGGTTCGATTCCGGATGAATAATCTTGTGTCCGCCGCCCAGGGATGTCGGGTAAAGAATAACGATATCACCATTGTTGACCATTAAACCGCTCTGGATTGCAAAGCTTTCTTCTGTTTTCTGCTCCAAAACATATGTCCTGCAGTGCGTGTATACATAGTGGACGAATTTCTTGAGATCGTAGGGCGGGTCCACAGCAATCATCTTTGCTTTGGGTTTTACCGGGAGTGCAGAGGAGGGTGTAATGGGAGTCAGTTTCGGAAAGCCCGGCGGCAAATCGATCGGTCTCATGAAAACAGGAGGTTCCTTTGCAGATTCGTCTTCTTCCAAAGATTGACTGAATACAACTGCCGGCAAATGATTGTCGGTATGGCGCACGATTTCCATCATGTTTTTCACCTGCTTGATGGTGGAAATGCGCTCATAGGACTCAGTCAACTCTATGATCTGCTTCAGACCAAATGCCGGGTTTTTCATCAGTTCTCTAACTGCTGCAAGCCGGTACACCTCTGCTTCTGCTGCGATGCCGACAGGATCCGAGATTACCGTCTGAAAACCGCATTCCAGCTGCTTATCGACAATGCGGAAACCGATATTGGTCTCTATAATCCTTCCGGGAACTGCCGGCCGGCTTTGAACTGCTCGGCCTGGGTCAGGACCAAGATCCGGCTCTGATATCTGCAGTGTCCACATCCCTTTATCCGGCAGAGAAACGATGTTGATAACATGCCCCTGGTTCAGATAGAGAGACGGCAGATCACTATCGACTGCAGTTTTGTATTGCTCTGGAGAGGGGATGGAATTCCATGCCTCGGGGGCGTTCTCACCCAGCCGCATCTTCAGCCATTGCATTGAAGTCAACGCTGCAAGCCGCAGACCATCTCTTGGATCAGTCTTTTTGTTGGCCATATATGCATGAAGCTGGTATGTCGGGTAAATATGGTTCTTGAGCAGATTGATCACATGATAGGGCTGAGGCATTGAAAGTGCTCCTTCCTCAAAAGCCAGAGTATCTGTTTCCGCTAATCATGAACGCAGCAGCACAGGTTTTTCCATTATGATGTGAATGGATTCCTGCCGCTGTGACCGTCAACGATCCTGTTGTCTTCTACTATGAGAAAGCTGAAATCTTCTGCTTTCAGGATTCTCATAATCTTGTCACAGTCTGGTCCGCCTGCAGTAAGCTTTCCATAATAGTT
>CADBQK010000567.1 GCA_902796775.1 uncultured Lachnospiraceae bacterium | reverse complement strand
ATGACAGCCGTTTTAGGTGCAAGCTTCATCAGGCTTTTCAGCGCATCTGTCGTGCGCCCTTTGGACATTGCCTCCAGCATCTTCCCGATGGTGATCAGTGTCGGAATCATCGCTGCAGATTCAAAATACAGGTTCATGGCATAATGATCAACCGTGGCCATATCTCCCCGGCCCATTGCACTGATCATGATAAACAGCTCCACCAGACTGTAGCCGAAGGATGCGGTGGATCCGAGAGCAACCAGGGTGTCCATATTCGGAGAACCATGGATCAGGCTGCCAAACCCGCTTGTAAAAAACTTGCGGTTGATGTCCATGACCACGATTGCCAGCAGCATCTCAAACACTGCCAGCGCAACATGATTATGGAACAGCTCCGGAACAGGCCAGCCCCACATCATATGTCCCATGGAGAAATACATCAGTACCAGCAATATCCCAAGAGAGCGGATCAGTCTGCTGCGAAGCACCGGTGTCTCCTTGTCCCGAAGCGCTTCTTCCTGAGCTGCCAGCTTCTGGGAAGCAGTCGGTACGCCTGCAGAGGCATCAGCCCCTCTCAGACCAGCCCCGTAACCTGCCTTTTCCACAGCTGCGATTATCTCACTTTCCGGTGCAGTCCCATCCACTTTCATAGAATTGGTCAGCAGGCTGACCGTGCACTCTGTCACACCTGCTACGCCCTTTACCGCTTTTTCCACATGGGCGCTGCAGGCAGCACAGCTCATACCGGTTACATCATATGTTTGCAAGGGATTTACCTCCTTTATTGTCTCCACTCATCACTTCATCAGCTTCTGCAGAAGACAGACAAGCTCATCGACGGACTCCTCTTTCCCGCTGCGGATATCCTCCGCCACACAGCTCCGGATATGGCTGGCCAGCAGTACCTTATTAAAACTATTCAATGCACTGTTGATCGCAGATACCTGGATCAGGATATCCGGGCAATAGGCATCCTTCTCCAGCATACCCTCAACTCCGCGCACCTGGCCTTCTATACGCTTCAGCCTGTTCATCAGGTCTTTGAATTCTTTTTCTGACCGCATCTTTTTTCTGGTGCCATCGCTGCAGGCACATTCCCTGCAGCCGCCGAATGTCTTTTCTCCCATACAGATTTGTCACCTCTACCCTGCAGTAAAATAACTGATGTCCTTTTAAACGCTATGTCTCATATCACTTTTATACAAGCGTCGTTATTATATACCCCCTGGGGGTATTTGTCAATATATAATTTCAGCCACTGTTCAGTACCCCATGCAGAAGGGAAAAACCAGGGATGAAATGCCTGCATCCCAGATTAGCTCAGCCTCTTTCCTGCATGGGGTACGGATACTTGTCTTTTTCATGAACATACAGCAAAACTATTTACATAACCATACAGCGCAGTTTCCCGATGGAAAGATAATGATCCATCAAAGCTTCCTTGTCTGAACCGGGAAGAGCACCGCCCAGTGAAATACCATAGGAGAAGATCTCCTGCCCTTTCTCTGTCTGCCGGAGATCATATCCGACATTGGCAGTAAATTCTCCTGCGTCCGGAATACGGTCCCGCAGGATCCCCTTCACCAGCTCCGGTACACAATTCGGGAAATTCACATTCCATATCTGATCACTGCCCACAGGTGTACTGAGCAGTTCTTCAATCACCTCATCCAGATACTGTTCCGGAACAGAAGCATCCTTCGCCCCGCGCCCTAAAGAGAAAGCAATAGCCGGAACACCTGCAACAAGTGCCTGCATGGCCGCTCCTACGGTTCCGGAATACAGGATATCGACACCGGCATTATAACCATCATTAATACCTGAAAAAACGATATCCGGCACTTCGTCCAGCAGGCAGCCGCAAGCATACCGGACACAGTCAGCCGGGGTCCCGTCCAGACTTCTGGCACTTCGAATATCCGGTATATCTGACAGTCCCAGCTGAGCAGGCTCAATCGTTTCCACCTGCAGTGCCCTGTCGATTATGATACGCTGCGACATGGCAGAACACTGGCTGGCAGGCGCCACAATATCCACCAGACCGTACTTTGCCGCATGCCTGGCAAGCAGGGCAAGTAAAGGGGAATGGATTCCATCATCGTTGACAACCAGTATTTTCCTCCTCTGTTCCATGCATTTCCATCCTCTCTTTATATTTTATCCCTGTAACTATACATCAAAAAAACCGGCATGACTAGTGCCGGCTCCTGCTCTATCCATATCTTTCCCTTTTTTCTTTCTCTTTTCCTTTTCGCTTTCCTGTTCTGATCCTGTTCTGATCCATACGGTATACTGACTCTGTTCACCAATTTACAAAAAGGCCAAAAAACAGGGCTATCTGATGCCTCATCACTGCTATCAGATAGCCCTATAAAGAAATTTCTTTAAGTTTCACTATATAACCCCCTTCCTTTATATTTCCGTCCCACTTCCTCACAATCTTGCTTATCTTGGGAATCCTCTATATGGCTTATGTTCTTTTATTCAGAATTCTTATTTAAATCTTAAGGCATCTTCTTCTCTTCTTCACTTCTGGCATTTCCGGCTCCTCAACCAAATATGCTTTCTGCTGTACCGGTCCATACAGTCTTTGCATATGCCGGAAACTCGAACCCTTGCATTCTCAGAAATAAATCTATTTAACTGCCTTTTGATCATTACCCTTTCTGATTAAGCCTACTCTTATTTCTACTACTATGATTCCTGCCGATTGTTCTCTTGAAAATGGATGTCCGGATCACCAAATACTACTTCTCTCAGGATCTTTCACTATCGACATATCTTCTGACGATTTCTCTTCTCTGTCAAAAAATATTCCATCTTAAAGTCTCTGTTTCTGAAATAGTCTTCTTTGGTATGCATTAAAGATACACCAATCCGTCCTATTTGTCAATAGTTTTTGAAAACTATTTTGCTAAAACTAATTATTCAGAATACAATGTCAATTTCAGTAAATTATCCAGTATTCTCGATGCAGTAATATCGTGTATATTCTACGGAATCATTTCCGAATCCCTATAATTGTACGAACATTGATACAATGTGCAATATGCATACAATTACTTCTGCTCTTTCCCCTCCGGATGGAAGGATAGCAGCTTCACCCAGTTTGAAAATGAGGGTTCAAACAGGACGGCTGCGTCAATCTGTTCCTCATTGCCATAATTGGATATCCTCAGAGTCCTGTCTTCTGAGGAGCACCCTGTGATCGTCATCCAATGCCAGGTTAGGTGCTTCAGCTCGGGGGATTTATGCCGAAGGATCAGCATGACAACCGGATCATTGGCTGCCAGGGCCTCTGTTATAAAAGCAAGAGGCTGGGAAATATCCTTCCAGCGGGCGAGCGATTTCCCTTCCAGATGTACCCCGTTTCTGGCGGCATAGGCGATAAAACGTCTCCGGAATCTTCTGAAAAAAGGGAAACCCAGCAGTCCCGGACGCATAAGCGCAAACATCCTCTCCATCAAAGAGAGATATTCATTTTTCGTATAGATGACGAGTTCCTCTTTTTTACCGGGTCTGTACCCCTTCTCGAGATGCCGGTCAGGTCCCGGGGTGTCTGCACTCCTGTCCAGTCCGTAAAAAGCAGCCAGATTTGCTGCAGCCACACTGGCACAGCCGGCCATCCGCTTCCACTTTTCCCCGTACCAGTCCTGAGAGCCTCCGAAAAAGAGCCTTCCCTTCTCATCCTTTACTCCGGCAAACCCGGAAATTCTGTATTCTTTCATATTCGATAATGTAAATGCCTGATAATGATCTTTCCGTCATTTTTTCGATAAAACCGTGAATAATGATCTTTCTGTCGTCTTTCGGCGAAATCGTTGACAGGTGTTCTGCAGCTCCCTGCCTGAATAGAATTCTTCTCTATTCTATACCCTCACAGATTGTCTGCAAAACCATCTCATAATTTCTGTGATTGCAGTAGATCACGGGTATACCTTCGCTCCTGGCGACCTCTATGTATTTATAAAACAGAGCATGGCTCATCTTCCTGGTAAACATGACCAGATAGTCTACATGAGAAAGAGCTGCCTGCTGCGTCTCATTGTCAACAAATACGGCAGCAGGGAAAACTTTCCTGAGCCGGGCAGTCAGATCCGGATCACCGCCCAGAAACAGCAGGCGTTTTGTCATCAGCTCGGGAAGCTTCTCCTGAATGAGCCGCTGCGCATCTTCCCTGCCGGCTCCGGGTCTGTCTGCTCCCGGGATATCTTCCTCTCCGGCGAGCTCCGCCTGTTCCATCAGCCGGATATATTCTTCCAGTGATGCATTCCTTTTTTTCAGATGATCCCGGTCGCGCTCCAGATCTTCCATCTTGCGATCATAAGATGCCAGCTCTGCATGCAGTGCATTGACCAGTTCCTGGTTTCCCTCTTCCAAAAGGCCCTCCAGGAGCACAATGCGCTCTTTCAAACGTTTCTCCCTTTCCCGGAGCTTTTTTGTTTCTTCTCTTTCCTGTGCGAGAGATGCTTCCATTTCCCGCAGCGTTTCCAGATGCGTCACTTTATCAAAACTGAAATTCCGGTAATAATCCTCCTGCAGGCCGGATAGGGCTCCCATAGACGAATCCGCCGCCAGAAGATAATAGAGTTCAGCAAGGACCTGCGGAGCCGGCGGGAAATACGCCAGGCCGGGCCGCTCTCTTTTTGATGTCTGCGGCTCCTGTTTTTGCTGCATCACAAGTGCATTCAGGTAATAGGACGCCACGATGTCTTCCAGAGCTGCCCGGATCTTCCGGTCCGTCCAGTCCGAAGCCTCTTTCGAAAATACCCCCTGCGGAATATGATAAGCAGCCAGAACATCCCCAAACAGTCCAGCCTGCCGGTTTAGATATCCTACCCCTGCAGTCCCGAAAAGACGTGCCGGATGAAAGCGGCGGATCTCACTGTAAACGCGTACCGGACCGGATACATTTAAAAAACGGGCAATAGCCAGGAGCATATCTTCAACGGTCTTTTCCAGAAAGCGTCCCTGCTCAAAGCTGGTCCCGGCCATCCCTCTTTGGAGATACCCGGCAAAGGTTTCAGAGGGCGATTTCAGACCTGCCGCCTCTTTCTGTATGAATAATTCATCATAAAAACTGCGTGCGAAGCTGTATCCCGCATCAGGAACAGCAGGATCCTGCAGATGCCGGAACAAATGATAATACTGGAGGAATACTCTGTCCGGATCGCTTTCCTCATCTACCGCTCCCTCAATAAAAAAATGAGCCAGGGACTGCAGATTATCATCATGCTTATCCACGATTCCGTCCGCAGCAAGCCGCAGGATATCTTCATAGACCTGTGTCGCAAAGGAAAGTCTCTCTTCCCTGCCGCCCTCAGAACTCCCCCTGGCACTCTCACTGCCTTCCGGGCCTGACCCGATGCCGTGCTCCCAGGGGCGGTATCCTGCCAGATCTCCCCAGGATCCATCGTGCAGTGCCTTCTGATCCAGTCCCAGGACACCTGCCAGATAAGATCGGCCGCGCCCCTGCGTATGCAGAAGACGGATCAGTTTTTCATTATCATACAGATTCATGGCAGCATAAAGATGGCTGATAGCCAGATAGTTTCCTTTAAAAAGCAGAAAGTATTCCATTGAAAACAGAAGGGCATACTTTTCAAGGAGGCGCTGTTCCTCCCTGTTCCTGATAAAATCATAGGCAAGTGCGGCCTTTTTCTTAGCCATATATACACACCCCCTGACTGCCTTTCTGCCATATTCTGACTTTTATTGTAACACGAAGACGCCTGCGATACAACGCCGGCTGCCCTGTCCGCAGACAGCACACGGCAAATACTGTCATTTATTCTCAAAAAACAGTTGCAATTGATCGGTTTATCATGTATAACTCTAGTTAGTTGTCTATAAATGAAAAGATTTCTCACTTGTTTAAGTGATGTACAATTTCAGAACAAGAAGGTTTTATCATGACTTTAAAAGATTTATCCCCCGGCCAGCATGGTGTCATCACTTCCATTGGAGGACAGGGCGCACTGCGCCAGCATTTTCTTGATATGGGTGTCATTCCCGGCGCCGAGGTTACCATTGTAAAATATGCCCCTCTGGGTGATCCTGTCGAGATCCAGGTCCACGGCTATGAGCTGACTCTGCGGCTGGCTGAAGCTGAAGAGATCGAAGTCAATCCAATCACGGAACGAACTAACAAACACCGTCATATCCAGAGGATTGTGCCGAGTGAACATCCGGGACTTGGTGAAGAGGGACGTTATCATACAGATGAAGGGACAGACCCTCTCCCGGAAGGTGCAACTCTGACCTTTGCCCTGGTCGGCAATCAGAACAGCGGCAAAACCACACTTTTTAATCAGCTGACAGGATCCAACCAGCATGTAGGGAACTTCCCCGGAGTGACAGTAGACCGTAAGGATGGCCAGATCCGCGGCTATGAAAACACACTCATCACCGACCTCCCTGGCATTTACTCCATGTCACCTTACAGCAGTGAGGAAATCGTATCCCGGAATTTCGTGCTGTATGAAAAACCAAGTGCCATCATCAATATCGTCGATGCAACTAATATTGAGCGCAACCTTTACCTGACCATGCAGCTGCTCGAAATGGGGCGCCCGATGGTCGTAGCCCTGAATATGATGGATGAGATCGCTGCCAATAACGGCACGATCGATATCAACGGCATGGAGGCTCTTCTGGGAGTACCGGTCGTCCCGATCTCTGCTGCCAAAAACGAAGGCGTTGACGAACTGGTCATACATGCTGTCCACCTTGCCAAATACCAGGAAAAACCGAAAAACCAGGATTTCTGCAGTAAGGATGATCACGGCGGGGCAATCCACCGTGCCATCCATGCCGTCGAGTCCATTATCGAAGATCATGCCCAGCGGGCCGATCTTCCGATTCGTTTCTCTGCCACTAAGGTTATCGAGGGCGACTCTCTGGTCACAGACAAGCTGGCCCTGGACCAGAATGAGCTGGAGATGGTGGAACATATTGTTCTGCAGATGGAAAAAGAAGGCGGGATGGATCGCAATGGCGCCATTGCCGATATGAGATTTGACTTTATCGAGAGAGTTTGCGAGCAGACCGTAGAAAAGCCGCTCCTGACAAAAGAGCGGATCCGTTCGGAAAAAATCGATCATATCCTGACCGGAAAGTATACTGCCATCCCGTGCTTTGTCGGGATCATGGGGCTTGTATTCTGGCTGACTTTTAATGTTGTGGGTGCTTTTCTGCAAAGTATACTCGAGACCGTGATCGACTGGATCAAGGGAGGATGCGACGGTCTGATGGCCGCCGCCCATGTTAATCTTACAGTCCGAAGCCTGGTAATGGACGGCATCTTTGAAGGTGTGGGGAGCGTGCTGAGCTTTCTCCCCATCGTAGTCACACTGTTTTTCTTCCTGTCCATCATGGAGGACAGCGGCTACATCGCCCGTGTGGCATTCTTTATGGATAAACTTCTGAGGAAAATCGGACTCTCGGGCCGAAGCATTGTACCGATGCTGATCGGTTTTGGCTGCTCCGTACCGGCTGTTATGGCGACCCGGACGCTTCCGAGCCGGAGAGACCGTATGATGACGATCCTGCTGACGCCCTTTATGAGCTGCACTGCGAAGCTGCCGATCTACGGTTTTTTTGTCCATGTATTCTTCCCGGGAAAGGAAGTACCGATCATTTTCGGCCTCTACATTCTGGGGATCCTGGTCTCGGTGCTGGCAGCTGTCCTGTTTAAGGAAACATTGTTCAGGGGTGAAGCTGTCCCCTTTGTCATGGAGCTGCCCAATTACCGCTTCCCCAGCCCGCGCAATGTACTCCAGCTGCTCTGGGAAAAGGCCAAGGATTTCCTCACAAGAGCTTTCAGCGTCATTCTGATCGCTACCATCGTAGTCTGGTTCCTGCAGAGCTTCGACTTGCATATGAACCTCGTCGAGGATTCCGCACACAGCATCATGGCTGCAGCTGCAAGTGTCCTGGCTCCTGTATTTGGTCCGATCGGGCTTGGTGACTGGCGTATCGTCACGGCATTAATATCCGGTTTCATGGCCAAGGAAAGTGTCGTCTCCACCATGGAGATCCTCTTCGGAACAAAAATCAGCACCATCCTCACTGCAGCAGACGCCGGCACGATGCTCGTCTTCTCTTTGCTCTACACCCCCTGCGTAGCAGCCATTGCCGCTATCAAAAGGGAACTGGGCAGCAAATGGGCGCTCGGAGTTGTTGTATGGCAGTGCGTCATTGCCTGGATCGCTGCGTTCATCGTACGGCTCATTCTGATTGCTGTCATTGGATGATCCTATCATTTACCTGGAGTTAATAAACATGAATATTTCCGATATTATCGTTCTGCTGATCGTCCTGGCGGCAGCCGGGCTGGCTCTGCGCCATATCATCCGCACCAGGAAAACCGGGAGCTGCAGCTGCGGCTGCGGCTCCTCCTGCAAAAGCTGCGCCAGCCCCTGTAATCAAAAAACCCTTCCGTCAGGACAGAAGGGCACAGATTAAGAATATATCTTCATTGAGTCACTATTTCAAGGCAGAGAAAGCGGGATGAACGACCGCGTTTTGCTGAAATAGTATTATGCATATAGTTTATGCTTAGAAAGATAAGCAGGGATCTCCGGTTATTCAATTGGCGATCCGATCACTGTACATGCTTCCCGGACATGGCATCGTCCTGTTTTTCCCGCACTCCAGAAGCTCTGCTGTCAGCAGGCTGTGCAGCTTCCGGAAGTTTCCTTCATCTTTCATCCCCACATGCCGGGAATCGATCTCTCCTGCCCGCAGACAGGGTGAGCTCGAACTGGTCACGATCACCTCATCTGCATCTATCATTTCCCTTACTGTAAAAGGCTCTTCGCATACAGGGATCCCGATT
>CADBQK010000566.1 GCA_902796775.1 uncultured Lachnospiraceae bacterium | reverse complement strand
TGATCATCGATGATGGTTCCACAGACAATACCAGAGAACTCGTCAGTCAATGGATGTCGAATGAGCATAGGTTTAAGATCGAATATTACTATAAGGATAATGGCGGCCTTCACACGGCTTACAATGAGGCAATTGCGCATATCGAGACGCCTCTTTGCGTATGCATAGATTCCGATGATTGGATGCCGGACGATGCGGTAGAAGTTATCCTCTCTTTCTGGGAGAAAAATGGCTCCAATGATGTGGCTGGTATAGTAGCTCCTGACTGCTATGAAGATGGAACCATTATTGGCGATCCGCTTCCGGATCAGAAAACCGTCAATTTGATTGATCTGTTGACCGGAAAGTACCACATCAAAAACGGCGATCGTACTAATGTTGTACGGACAGAACTGTATAAAAAGGTTGCACCGATGAAGGTTTTTCCGGGTGAGAAATTCTTTAATCCTCACTATATGCACTTGCAGATTAGCCAAGATTATGACTTTCTGGTATTGAATGAGCCTTTGAGAGTTGTGGAGTATCAGTCTAGCGGTATGAGTGCTTCGATGTTCAAGCAATACAAAAACAGCCCGAAGAGCTTTGCCGAGATTCGCAAGCTATATTTGAGCTTTCCAGACACTTCTCTTAAGTTCAGATTTCGGAACACCATACATTTGATGTCTAGTAGTATTCTCTCTGGGAACGTGTTTCGGAATATGAAGAACTATTTGCCACTATCATTGCTGGCCTTTCCATTTGGCGCAGTGTTGGCAATAGTGACGAATACCAAAGGGAAAACATAAAAGGATGATCTTATGAAAAAAATCCTGTTTCTTATCCATGATCTTGGTGTAGGCGGTGCGGAAAAAGTGCTTGTCAACCTCGTGAATCATATGGACTCTGAAAAATTTGATATAACAGTGCTATCTCTGTTTGGCGGCGGAGTTAATGAGCAGTTTCTGCTTCCACATATTCATTATAAATCGATTTGGAAAAAAGCATTGCCTGGAAACAGTAGAATGATGAAACTGCTATCACCAAAGATGATCCATAAGATTTGTGTTAAAGATAATTATGATATTGAAGTTGCATTTTTGGAAAGTGTTATATCAAGAATAATAAGCGGCTGTGACAAGAAAGGGACAGATTTATACAGCTGGATTCACATCGAACAGAAAGGCAATAATCATGGAACGAGTTCTTTTCGTGGATATAAAGAGGCCGTGAGATGCTACAGTCGGTTTAAACAGGTAGTATGTGTGTCAGAATCGGTAAAACAATGCTTTATGCATAATTTCCCTCCGGTGAAAGAGCCAATTGTTTTATATAATGTGCTGGAGAGCGAAAAGATAAAAGAAATGGCTGAGGAGGCTGTTCCGGATGGCTTGTTTGCAGAAGATGAGATCAAAATCGTCGGAGTTGGTAAAATTGCAAAACAGAAGGGGTTCGACAGACTTGCGAGGATTACGATAAAGCTTCTGAAAGAAGGGCATCCTGTTCACCTGTATCTATTGGGATGTGGAGATATGGAGAAGAGTATTGTTACTTCGTTTGAGGAAAGTGGATTCAAAGATAAGTGCACAATGCTGGGCTATCAGACGAACCCTTATAAATACATGAAAAAATGCGATATTTTCGTATGTTCTTCATTCGCTGAAGGCTTCTCAACGGCGGCTTCTGAAGCATTGATTCTTGGGATCCCGGTATGCACAGTGAAAGTAGCAGGAATGGAGGAAATGCTGGGGCGACAAAATGAATGGGGAATAGTTACAGATAATAATGAAGAAGCGCTATTTGAAGGGATAAAATCATTAATCATAAATCCGGATCTTCTGAATCATTATGGATCTAAAGCGCAAGAGAGAGGACAATTCTTTTCTACCGATTTAAGGGTAAAAGCGGTTGAAGAATTGCTGTTAAGAAGCTGACATTCAGGAGTAGAAGTAGTAAATATGAAGACTGATAATGAGATGCTGAAGGGCGTACAGCAGAAAGAACTTGAAATCTTGTGTGCGTTCAAAGAAATATGTGAGAAGTATAATCTGAAGTACTTTCTGAGTAGTGGTACTTTGTTAGGGGCTGTAAGGCATAAAGGATTTATACCGTGGGATGACGATGTTGATGTTTGTATGCCAATTGCGGATTATAATTTGTTCTTGCAAATAGGTCAAAGAGAACTTGGAGATAAGTATTTTATCCAAAATCAGATGACGGAGATTAATTTTCCAAGTCCATTCTCGAAAATTCGATTGAACGATAGTACTTTCTTGGATTCAAAGTATTCTCAATGGCATATAAATCATGGAATCTGGATTGATATTTTCCCTTTGGTTGATGTATGTGATCAAAAAAAGCGATACAAGAGGTTCATTCTGAAAATATGTAGAGTACTCCAGGAAGATGATTTGGTTGCCTGCAATGAAGATATCTTCAAACAACTATATGGAACTAAGACCGTTAGATTACTTAAAGCTCTATATGGTATTATGCCCTTGAGGAAACGCCAGAAACTGCATACTTCTCTTTTGCGAAGTATATGCGAGTCAGATGGGTCTGGGATATTATATGAATTGTATGGAAGACTCGATTATGCCCTGCCAGAAGACTTGTTCAAAAAAAAGAAACAGCTAGTATTTGAAGGAATAACCTTTGATGTGCCGGAGGATTATGATTCTTATTTAAAGATATACTACGGAGATTATATGACATTGCCACCAGAAGAAAAACGCGAACCAATTCATGCGGATATTATAGACCTAAATAACAGTTACGAGGCTATCAATGCGAGTGTTTAGAAACATGATTTATCGCCTGAGAGGGGAAGTCAGCACTGAACAATTGATCCAACGAGGTCTTAAAGTTGGAAAACACCTGAAGAGACTTAACAATGTCCTTATCGATGATTCCCATCCATGGCTGATCACTATTGGTGATGATGTAACTCTAGCCCCCCGGGTTCATATCCTTGCCCACGATGCCAGCACCAAAGTGCATCTCGGCTATACAAAAATAGGCTGTGTGAACATCGGTGATCGTGTTTTTGTTGGTGCGGAATCTGTGATACTTCCAGGGGTTACAATAGGGAATGATGTGATCATCGGGGCTAACAGCACCGTGACGCATGATATCCCGGATGGTATGGTCGCGGTCGGCAGCCCGGCAAGAGTGATCTGCACGACGGAAGAGTATCTTCAGAAGGAAAAAGAGAGAATGCAGGCTTGTCCTGTTTATGGTGAAGATTATACGATGCGGGGCGGTATTACGGAAGAGATGAAGGCGAAGCAGAGAGAAGAGATCGGCAAGACAGGGGGCTTTGTTGTTTGATGGAACAGGAAATGATCTCGGTTGTTATTCCCGCTTACAATGTTGCTTCGTATATTGAACGCTGTGTGGGGTCTGTCCTTGCTCAGACATATCAGAATGTTGAAATTATCATTGTTGATGACGGATCTAAAGATAATACCGGGGAGATCATTGACCGTATCGCGCAGAACAATTCCAAAGTCCATGTGATTCATCAGGCGAATAGCGGAGTTACAAAAGCCAGAATGGCTGGGGTAGAAGCTGCTTC
>CADBQK010000565.1 GCA_902796775.1 uncultured Lachnospiraceae bacterium | reverse complement strand
TCCTGTTTATTATGATCTGCCATATCTATGACGCTCTTGCAATTGGGATAATGAAACCTGCCTGTATTAGTGTTTAATACGTATAGCCTTGCCTCGGACTCAGTTGTACCAGAATCTTGCTCGTGTTTCTCGGGATTGTTCAGTGACTCATCTTGCGCCGGAACAAGTCCTTGTGTATTGGCTATCATACTGAATTTACCTGCCTGATAGTCCTCAAGAATTGAGGTGTTCTCAGACAGTTTGTTCTCTCCTGTCGAATAGTTAATATCTACTCCAGGCTGAACATTATAGCAAAACACATTAAAGGCTAACTCAGCACCATCGTCTTCTACCGAAATCGCTTCCATATGTACGCCCCTAGCAACAAGTTCATTGCCGGAGAATATTGGAGTCACACGATACATAACATGGTTACCGGTGCCTTTTACATACGCTGCAATGGCATTTTCGAATTGAAGCATCCCATCACGGTTCAAATAACTCGTCCCGGTAATAAGATTGCGAGGAATAGCATCATCACCTGAAAGCTGGTGTCCTATAAGATGACACCGATTGAACAACAGGCTCCCCTCAATAAATTCATATGTGTCAGTATGCCAGCCAGTTGGTTCAACAGAGCTGATGTCTCCCCTCGGCTCTGTCGGCATCCCATCTTTCCCTATGCAGGAGTTAGCAGTACCGCATCTTCCGAGGTAGTCAAGTGGATCTAGTGATTCCTGTGTGGTTGTCCATATCTCTTCATTTGCGAAATCTGGCTTATTATTATTGACGTATGTAAAAGCAAATCCATCCCACGTAGGAACGTTTGCAAGGAATTCTGCGGAATCATATGATGAATATAATCCTTCAAATACTGATTCTTGTAATTCTGTCTTTTCTGTGTCCGTATCTGTCTGAACCGAATAATCAATATTTTCATCTGAATCAGACAAGGATCCCAAAATACCGCTCCCGATTACGGCAGCTGCGATTATGGCTGCACAAATAATAACGGCAAATATTAAAGAACAATAGTACGTACTTTTACGCAATCTATCTGGTCCCACCTCTCAGCTATTAAAAGTTCAACCTCTATCAATTAATCAGCTCCGCAAAATCTCTTGTATTCTGATTGTTTGAAATCTGCAACTCAACATTTAAGCCGGTTGATGATCTGAGAAAGACTTGCCCGTACAAGCAAATTGGAATCTGTTTGTTGTTTTTATATCTCTGATCAGGCGTACCATTCTTATTAACATACTGCCAGGTCTGACCAACAACTTGTGCATCCCTTGGAACTGAACCTGTCTCTACGAAGCGCACAGACGAGACACTGATTCGAAAGTCTGAATAATCAATAGTACCGACTTTACCTTTCCTGACAAAAAAGACTTTGTCGGGCAGGATTATTAGCAATTCTTTATTGTTAAGCTTAATCTCTATCGTCTCTACATTAGTGTCGATATAGAAGGGTCTCCCTTTCTGAATCTTGCATTCTACTCTTTTCAAACTTCTGTTTGCACCGGCGTTTACCTTTTTATTGCTATTGAATTGCTCTGTCAGCACCTGCCACTCTTTTTCACCTTCGGCAAGAAGTTGCCATGCTCCGATTCTCCGGTTGTGTTCATCTTCTTTCTCTGCATCAAAACTATACTCAAGGTTCACCCGTCCAGATGTATGTGCAATGATTTTAAGCACTACACCAACTATCGGTAGCAAGATGAGGGCCTTATGTATTCCCGTTAATAACACGCATACAATCAGAAGTGTGCTGATCCAGTTCAAACGAATAGTCCGCTCCAATGCCTCCGAAATATTACCTTCTTCAGCCTCCTTGAATCGATCTATATCTGCGCTCTGTATTACGCGTTCATTGATATTGTTATTGTCAGGCTGATATTCTTGTCTTCTTGAAGGCTGAACTTCACTTTCACGATTCGGTGTTCGCTTGTTTCTATTCTTTCGACTTCTTCCTCCGGTCTCATTAACATATGACATTCCTGTTCCTGGAATAGATACTGTTCTTCTTGTAGTTCCACGTGCTGTTTTTGTAACACGATAACCTTTTGTGCCCCAGCTGTATCCAACACCAGATTTGCTAATGTTTATTTTGAAGCCACCACCTAAATTAATGCTCTTTCGATATCTGAATCCCATAGCATTTCACCTTTTGTTATTCAATCGAATCAATTATTACAACACTAATGTCGTCATTAGACCCGTTATCCATTGCTTTTGCAAGAATCTCCTGACACTTCTCTTCACCAGAAATATCTCTAACTAGAATATCCTCCAATGTATCTATATCAACATATTCATGCACACCATCAGATGTAAGCATCATCAGAGAAAATGGCTGGAGTTCTGAGATATAAAGCTTTGAAAGCAGGTTTCTATCACCACCGCCGAAACAGTTTGTGATTTCATTTTTATTACAACTCTCAGCTGCTTCAAGCTGTCCTGTGCTTTTAAGCCAATTATATGTTGTGTGATCCGACGTAATCTGCTTCAGATAGTTGCCCTGTTTCACATAGGCACGTGTATTTCCAATATGAATTAGAAGACGCTGGTTTTCAGAAACAAATATGCCGGTTAGGGTTGTTGCCATGGAGGCTGCAGCTGGATCATCCTGTGCAAATTCTATCAAGCTGTCATTAATCTCATTCATTATGGCTCTCAATTGATCCTCATGAAAATCTCCAGCATTTGCCAGGGCATTAAGCACAAAATGTGACGCCTGTGCACCTCCGTGGTTTCCACCTACTCCATCGGCAAGGCATATGAATCCCTTTTCCAGCATCTCGAAAGTCTCTGAAGATTCATACAATATATTATGTCCTATCAGAACAGCGTCCTCGCTGGCTTTATGCTGCTTCCCAGCGCATGTAGCTAAATAAATCATCGGATTGCCTCATGAACACATTCCAAAGCAAATGGCATATTGACCGCATCGATGCCATTGATAGTAATTTGCTCATCACTCTTGATTTCTTCATCAAACATGTATCGTGAAAGTGGATTTATCAGCAAACTCTCTACGATATTTCCTATACCTCTACCACCGTTGGAAAGATTATCTAACGCCTTTCCAAGCAACACCTGCATGGCATCATCAGATATTACGAGATCAATTCTTTTTTCTGCAGAAAGATTTCTAATAATCTTATCTACCTGAGACCGGAGAATCATTTCTGCCACTTCTGGCCTGATAAAATCAAATACAACTATGTTTTCTCCAATTCGATTGAGAATTTCCGGCCTGCCAAGCTCCAATTTGAAATAATCTTCGATGGCCTGGCGAACTTTCTTCTGCACTTCTGTATAGTCCATATCCGGTGTCACATTGGGCTCACGTATACCAAGTTCGTTACGTGTATAGATTCCGAGATTGCTTGTAAAAATAATGATACATTCTGAAAAATATACTGTATTGCCCTGTCCATCCGTCATTCTTCCGTCTTCAAGAATCTGTAGGAACTTATCAAAGATTGATGGATGCGCTTTTTCTATTTCGTCAAATAGCAATATGGAAAACGGATTATTCTTGACGGCGTTCGTTAACTGCCCACCTGCCTCATAGCCAACATATCCCGGAGGAGCCCCTAACAGTTTCTGATCACTATGGCTTTGACTATATTCACTCATGTCAAAACGAATACAGCAGCTTTCATCGCCGAACAATTTCTCTGCAAGTGTTTTTGCAGTTTCTGTCTTACCAGTTCCGGTAGGCCCTGCAAAAAATAGAATCCCTTTTGGCTTTCCATGAGAAGAACTTTGCAGTCCGGACATACCTGTTACTGCACGCTTAACAACATCAAGAGTCTTTACAATAGCAGAGTCCTGTCCCTTAACTCGCTTTTGAAAATCCTCTTTTGCCGTTCTAAGTTCACTGACGTCCAGAGAATCCCAAGGATTCTCCTTAATACCATATCTGTATAAATCAATTACAGATGACATATGGCGGATTCGAGTTTTCTCATTCTTGCATAATCGTCTAAGTCCATTTATTTCCGTAAAACTGAAGCCCTCGGTGAGTCCAACAAACTTATCCTGAACTTTTTCTAATTCGTCAGGATGTTCCTCATAATAAGGAAAGTCCTCATCATAAACACCAGAATCAAAAAAACTGGCAAAATTTTCACCCTTGATTAGTGCTTCGCGCTCCTCCTTAGACGGGGTTCCTATCGTTACAGTCTTCACATTAGGATTATCAAGATAAAACCATGCTGGAACATCATTCACCTTGTTCACAATCATGACCACTATGTTCTTAAGTGTTCCGTTTTCGGTTCTTACATCTCTTCCTTCCATTGATGCCATTAGCAGATTCGTGAAACTATCAACTTCTGGCTGATCAATATTGTCAGGAGATGTAATGTATCTGGAAGCAAGATTCATAACAATAGCTGTTGGCATTTGATTCTGACTGACCGCATCCCGAACAACCGAAGAGGCTGAGTTGGCTTTTCCCTTAAAATCACTCCGTATGAACCTTCCATCCAGCCTGGAATCTGTCAGCTGTGCAAAAGCCTCAATATGGCCGTCCTCACAGGAATTATAAAAGCCTTGCATGCTGTCATAAAAAACAATAGTCTGATATCCAAGATCAGTAAAATAATAATGGAGGTATTCCGGGAGGCGCAAAATGCTACCTTTGGATATACTTCCTTCTATCGGATATTGATAAACATCTAATACATTGCCCTCAACAATAATGAGTGGCTTTATTCTGCTGAATATTCCCAGTTCTTTATGCCATTTAGCAATATAATCGGCCATGTCTTTACCTCCAATTCAGCGCACTATGCATTAAATCCTCTTTTGTGTATTCCTACAGATACCACCCCATCAGCCGTAGTAAAGTTCTGTATCTGGTTGTGTGTGGTTTTCAGATAATCATCATATTTTTCCTTAAGTGAGGGATTCAGAATGTGAATTAACTGATTAGACGATCCACGCAGTTTCGTATCAGCATTTTTCTCTTCTATATATTCGCCGTCGATCAGTATAGCTGCTAGAGATAAGACTCTTTCGGTATTCTGATCATTCCGATTTCGCAGTTCCGACAATTGGTATCCGCTGTATATCAGAATGTCATCTGATATCATGCGGAGTTCTTCCAAAAGTTCTGCAAGTTCTGCTGCCTGATCCATTGGTTCTCCGCCAGTAATAGTAAAACCGTCAACATCATAATTATGTGTTATCTTCTGTATCAGTCCCAGCACTTGCGAAATGCTGACTTCATATTCCGCCTTCTGAACCCAGAGTTCGGGATTGCTGCACCCTTTGCATCTACGGTCGCAGCCGCATAACCATATCCCGATTCTCTTTCCAGGTCCAAGAACCTGAACCGGATATAATAATCTTGCTACGTTCATTCCTTTATGTTGAAAATGAAATATGCTGCGCTTTCCTGTCTGCTTCCAGCAATTTCCAGGCCTCCAAGCCCGATCTCGTCGCCATTACTCAGGGCTGTTGGTCCATCACCAGCAATCTCTACATTATTGACGAATGTCTTATTGGTATTGCTGAGATTCTCCACGAATACTTTTTCCGCTACAATAGTGAACTTTGCATGTTGTCTGCTGACATACGATTTGTTTTTCAAGTATTCTCTTATGTCAGCCTCTCTCCCAACAATGCAGACAGGTTTATCTATAGCTATAGAGTAGTCATCACCAACAGCTTTGAGTTCATATATAAATGCCTTCTGGTCTTCCTCTATGACTGTAGTTGGCATTATATCTGAGATGTCTTCCCCGCAAACCTTGCATTTTCTCGCCTGGGGTGGATTCTGAGCACCACATTCACAAATTCTTGCCAGAACAGGTTCACCAGGAACAGTATTATCCTCTTTGACTTTCCCTTTTGTTCTTTGTTCAGTATTTCTATCTACAACCTTTATCCCGGTCAGATCCGATTCACATTTTCTACATTCTAAAAGGTTTGGGGGATTATGCTCTCCACATGCAGGGCACACCTTATATTTCTGCAAATCCATTAGTTATCTCTCCGTAGCACTTTCTTTTCGGTAATCGTCTTTCTTTTGGCTGTAACATTGATTTCTGATACCTGCATGCCGGCCTCAATGTCATAGTCATTTACATTAATAATTGCAGCATATTCAGCCGTCGGCGGCATCAATGCTATCCGGCTGCCTACTATAATGCCTTTTTCTTTCATCCTTTGTTCAAACTCTGTAAATTCTCCACAGAATGATTCCATGTCTTTGGTTAATGCCGAAGTCTCTTCTTCATTAGGGATACGATCTTCCCTTGCAAGACCGCCCAATTCCATTGATATCTGGCCTTCAGGTGAATATGTTACATTAACAGCAGTGCCCTCTCCGAAACGGAATAGTTCATTCTTGAAGTGCTTTCCGCTTCGCTTAGTAACATCCCTCCTCCCAATAAGATCATAACCCATATCTGCCATTACTTCGTCAACACAGTCTGCTATGTAGCTCTGTTCCTGTTGTTTTATCAATTCTTTTTCGAGCTCTGCGATAGCAATTTCTATTGATTCTTTCGTTTCAAAATGCAGATCCTTTTCACCTTCTTTGAATGCCATATCACAAAGTATCATATACCTTGCGAGAAGCTCTTCAAACTCAGCCTTCTTCTTATGACACTCCCTTTGGTACGCATCAACAGTCCTGAAAAGTCGTTTAACAGTTACGCTTTCAAATGAACTTAGATATGATAGTTGAGTGATTTTATCCAGACTTTTCAGAGCCGCTTTGATTTCAGAGACAATTTCTGATGGCAGTTCCTGATCCGTAAGCTTTAAGAGCGCCCTATGAATTGCATCTTTCTTATCATTAAGACCAGTATCTTCTGATTCAGGCTCACTCAAATCAAAAGAAATTGATCCGCTCAGATCTTCAGCTATTCTTGCCCGTAGCTTCTCAGCATCTTCCATCTGAATCCCTGACGGCAAATCATCCTTACCATCAGAAAGATAATCTGCTATTGCTGTGTATGCCTTCTTTTGCTCTTTTCTACCTGCTTCTTGCCCTGCATTTGTTGCACGATCAATTTCCGTTTGGAGGCTTTTCATTTTATCCCGAACCGTTTTGATGCGTTCCAGTTCCTGTTTTTTTGATGCCAATGCAGCATCAGAAATATCATACTTTCTTGAAACTCTAGGAATATTCCTTTTATACTCTATTTCTATCTCCCGGATTTCCTGATCCATGCGGGATCTAAGAGCTTGTATTTCTGCTATGGTCTTTATCGGTTCCCCATTTTTTTTCTGCAGCAGCTCAAGCATAGCTATAGATCTCTCAATATCTGATTTAGCTCCAGAGACATTTTTTAGCATAGTTCGTATTTGTTCAGCACAAACAAGCGCTTCCTGTTCGCAGCGCATCTGGCCCATAACAACTTCTCTTGCCCATCCATTCAAGGAATAAACTGATATCTTAGGGCCGCTCATAATTCTTGCCCCCGTATTAATTTAAAGAAGCTCGCCATTTATCTATTTCCTTTTGCTTTCCTATGGCAATCAGCCACGTTTCCAGCTGAAAGTCTAGATTCCCATCTACATCCACCAGCTTATGACATAATGATTCAAAGCGTTCGAACGACTCATCCAACACTGACCGCATATAGTTTGCAAGTTCGCCGACAGTGCGAAATTGTTCTCCATTCAGCAGCAGTAACTTCTGCCCGGATAACGTATATGCCATAAGATAATACGTTCTCCTCATATCGGTTCCATTTATTTTTTCAAGCTCATATGAATCTTCTATAGCCGCTGCTGCTTTCTTTAGTTTTTCGTTCTTTGGGGCAGCCTGATTTACATACGCTGTCAGCATTTTTTCTGACAACACACTCGAATAGTACGAAAACTGCGAATCGTCTTTATCCCACAGTCTTTCTAATACATCACGACCAAATGCAGCAATGCTTTCAAAGGTCTGTCCCTTCCAATAAAATCCTCTTAACTTTGGATTGATCTGATACAGGAGTCTCCAAAAGATGATGTCGTCTTTACCGTTTTCACGCCCAGCTTCTTCTTCGGCAGCTTGACATTTTCTGGCGATTTCCTGATTATATGTGCGGAAGTGTGCAGTTACATATCCACGAAAAAGCTGCTTCTTACCCTCTTCCCAATTCTTGGCAAAAGCCGCTACGAGTGCTGCCGGATCTGTAAATGATTCTCCAAGGAACTGATATGCTGGCATTGCGCCTTTCCCGACATTTCCTATACCCTCTCCTGGAATAACAAGATCTTCACCGTTGATCCATCTACTAACTTCCTCGTATGTCCATCGTCTGTTAGGATTGTTCTTATTTCTACGATTGCTGATATCATAATAAGTCAACGCAGATATGAAGTCCTGTAATTTCGCAGGCATATCCTCAGGAAAAGGGATTCGTTGTACTGAAACATACTGTTCTATCTCTTCAGGCTGCATGTTGGCATATGGTGTATAACCACAGAAAAGCTCAAACAAGGTTATCCCAAACGAATAGTAGTCTGATCCATCATAGAAAATATTTTTAAATGTCTCAGGCGCTGAATACTCTGGAGTCATCCCTGTTTTTGTTACAAGAATCGTATTATCGCCTTCAACAGCAGAGCTTATTCCAAAATCAATAATGGATACCGTCCTGCCATCTGAATTGAGCATAATATTAGAAGGTTTTAAGTCTTTATGAATGATGCCCACATCATGAATAGCCTTCAGGCCTTCATTTATGTTAGGTATAATCCAGCGATATAGATCGTCCTCTGTATACATCTTTCCTTGCAAACTTCCATTTGCATAGAATGGCAGTATCTCCACAGGATATCCGTTATACAGTCCGGTTTCATAAAGGCGCGCAACATAAGGAGAGTCTATCGTCATAAGTTTATCGATGACCTCCTGTTTAATTGCGAATTGACGTTTATAGACTTTTGCAACATACTCAGTGCTACCATGTGAGCACAAATAAAGATCCGCCTCTCCAGAAGATACTTCTAGCTGTCTTTTCACAATGTATTTACTGCAGATTTCAGTTCCTTCTTTAATAGGCTGATCTGTTTGAGATCCAATGCCGTTCTGACGGTTATACTGTTCCACAATCTCATTGTTGATTGCAGTCGGAGAAGATTGTTGCAATGCTGGGTTGATAACTGTTTCATTAGCCATAGTAAAGCTCCAATTATTTTGGCTGTTAGTTATTCTTCTTTAAGAAACTCTACTTCCTTGACAAGTATGTTGGTAAGTGAAATGAGTTCTTCTTCAGTAAGGGTTATTCCTTTACCCATTTTGGTGTGCTCAGGATTCCAAATACGTATATCATATTTTGGTTCATTCCCGTCCCAGCTGATACGGTTTACTTCCGTTTTCCATCCGCTTGTAGCTGATTCCGATACTACTCCTATATGATTTATGATTTCAAATTTCAGTTCCTTGCCTTTTCCTGCCATGCTAATTCCTCCCTTTGAACTAATCAGCACATGATTCTCCATGCAGCTTTTCCACCCGTCGCCATAGCACCTCGCCTTTCAAATTTAAAAGGTGCATGATACTTCGACGTAATTTTCATGAACAAATCCCTTTTTTCTTCCTCATAAATAACCCAAATGATAGAAGATGTTGCCCTGTTATCAATGCAGGTGAACCCATTAGAAACTAATTCCTCGAGAATCCCCCTTTTAACATCCTTTGCGGGTGATGTTCCGCCATTAACAGGTGTATTTTTATCATTATTTTGCACAGCAGAAGTCTTTGACTCTGCCGGCAGTAAATACCCATCTGTAAATGCGCTCGGCACAGGAAATTTCTTATCTCCATTTTGGAATCTCACTGTAACGTATTTGCCATCTAGTGAAATAATTATCCCTTTACCATATGAAGGATGTACGACCTGCGCCCCCTTTTTTACCCAATCATATCGACTATTTGTTGTATTCCGTGACTGTTGTTGCGGTTTAGGCTTCGATGCTTCTGGCTGCTTCAGATACCCCTTTGTGAAAGCATCTGGATACAGCAATCTCTTTGTTCCAGACGGAAACAATACCGTTACGGCCTTCTCCTCGATGCTTTGTATTATTCCGGTTCCAAAAGCAGCATGCTGTACCCTTGCACCGACCTTCGCCCAAGGATAACTTGAAAGAACGGCCTTGGATGATTGTGGCTTCATCGACTCCCGACGTTGTTTCCCTTCTGTATCCCTCAAGGACTTCTGTCGTGTCTCCTCTTGAGACTGATTAATATCCCATTCTATAAGGGATATTTGTTTGTTGCCTAGTTTTTTCTTTGCCTCAATATCTTCTCTTTGCTTTTTTGCTGTCGCCTCAGCTTTCTTTTGCTTTTCTTCTCTCTGCTGAGCATCTAATTGGCGCTGCTTTTCTTCTATCTTCTTGGCAATCCGTTTATGCTCTTCCTCTGCTTTGCGTCTTTCTTCTTCGACACGGCGTTGCTCTTCCTCTGCTTTGCGTCTTTCTTCTTCGACACGGCGCTGCTCTTCCTCCGCTTTGCGCCTTTCTTCTTCGACACGGCGCTGTTCTTCAATAGCCGCCAGACGATTATTACTTTCCTCTATCGCATTGTTTATAAATGCAATCAATTTCTCGCCTTCGACCTCAGGATTTCTGTACCATTCTGTTGACCAAATCCTATACAGGTTCCAACCCATATTTTTAAGAACTGAACAGCGCAGGCGATCTCTGTCGCGAGCTGTCCTTGCTGAAACGTAAGAAACACCATCGCACTCGATTCCAGCAACGAACTCATCACACACTTTAGGATGCTCTACCGCAATATCGATCTTGTATCCTGAGCATCCGACATACTGCTTTGCCTTATATCCTTTATCGCTAATGTATTTGAAGATCGCATCGACAAAGTCATCCGGTGCATGATTCTGATTTGCTGAAGCTAATGTTGCTTCTCCATTCATTGCAAATTCGATATATGAACGGAGCATACGTATGCCATCTGATTCGGTTCTATTTAAGTCAATATCTGATGGTAAAATAGAGCTGATCAGCTTTACATTCGTCTTAGCTCTGGTAATCGCAACATTCAGACGGCGTTCACCTCCACTTATTCCGAGTGGACCGAATCTCATAGCCATTGGCTTGCCAGTGGCCTTTTGGGCCTTTGTACGCGCATATCCAACACTAAAGAAAATTGTATCTCGCTCATCGCCCTGAACGTTTTCCAGATTCTTTACGAAAAACTCTTCATCCTTGCCCTCTGCAAAGAACTCCTCATATCTTGGATTCTTCTCACGGAACCGCTGGATTTCCAATGCGATAGCCTGCTGCTGTTTCTCGCTGAAAGCAATTATGCCCAGCGAACGTTCCGGATGCTTATCTATATGCTCTTTTACAAGTTCTACACAACGTTTTGCTTCAGGAATATTGCAATTGCGACCTCCGCTTTCATAATATCCATCTTCTACAAAAACAAATTCAACGCCTGTATCTGGCTCACTCTCGTTACTACTTGGGAACGTAACCAAATTCCCTCTGTATATCTCTTGATTGGAAAAGGCAATCAAATGCTCATGTTTGCTGCGATAGTGCCATAGCAGTGTTCTGTTAGGCAGCACATTTGCTGTTTCCTCCAGGATAGAATCATAGATCTCCTCTTCCCAGTCATCGTCATCATCATAGTCATCATTATTGCTTGTGCTGGCTGAAAAGAAGTTTGTAGGCGGCAGCTGTTTTGTATCTCCAGCTATTACAACCTGATCTGCTCTAAAAATTGCTCCGATCGCATCCTGTGGGAAAACCTGTGAAGCCTCATCAAAGATGACCATATCAAAATGATAGTCCTCAGCATTAAGAAAATGTGCCACTGATAATGGTGACATCATAAGGCATGGCTTTAGTGTCAAAAGTAGGTTCGGTATCTCATGAAACAACTTTCTCAACGGCATAATGCGGCGCTTCTTATCCATCTCATGCTTCAGTATTCCCAGCTCCGAATGAGCGCCTTTTATTCCATCTGCATTTGGAAATGATCTGATAATCCGATCTCTGACCCTGCTTCTGGACCATTCGAACTGTTTTCTGTCTAAACTCGCGAATTTGTCAAGACGTTGTTCATGTACTCTTCTTCGGAAAGACTGCACCGCCGGGACATCTTCTATTGCTAAGGCAAGCCACTGTGTATAGAAGCATCTCTCAAAAGCAGCTTTTACATCCTCTACAGTATTGTTCTGAGCCGCTATCCTTTCTGTAAAACCTTTAAGCCCCTTTTGATCACACTCTGCCCGTGTCTCAATATAATCGAGCCACTTATTAAGCTCTCCAAAGCTATTCAAGCAAGTCTCATATTTCTCGGCAACATCCATCAGCGGCATTTCCCTCATATTGATTTCAGGGAACAGCTTCTCAAAGTAATTAAGCTTAGGCTCGGTCGCCTCCATCAGAGTTTTAATCTTCTGAAGCCTGTCTTTTGCCAGTATTCTTGCATCTTCATTATCCGAGACAATCTGTATGTAATGGGTGAAGCCCTCTGTTTGTCCGCTCCGTTCAAATTCATCTACAGCATCGATATCTCTTATAACACTCTGCCAGTCGGTGAAGTTACCTGTGTATCTGTTTCCAAAGAGCTCTGTCAATTCAACAGTTTCATCCTTCTCTGCAATTGCATCATGATTCTTTAGGATGAGTTCAGACTGAGCGATCTCCTTGCTTATTGTTTCATTGACTGTAGCGGTAGCAATGTTCAGTTCTGATACAATGTCTGGAATATTCTCCCTAAACCAAATACATTCCTGCCTGACTTCCAAAGCATTGGCAACTAAATTAGCAACATCTGAATACGTACTGTATCCGTTTCTTTTTGCGTCATCCAGACTTCTGATAATCTCGCGACGCTCTTTCTCTTGCTCCATTCTCTGAACCGCATTCGGCAATATGGATTCGGAAAGTGAGCTCGCGACACTCTTATCATCAATAAGCCCTTCTGCCTGTAATGTATTCAGGCACTGATTTACTGTGTCTTCTGTCAGCTTGTCTGCCAGTTTTCTTGCCTCAGCACCAAGCTGTATGCTACCTCCGATTCTACCAATTGCATCTATTGCTCTCTCTGGTATATTTGCATAAGGGAATTGTCTTGCTATTTCTGCAGCCTTACATATGCCAGTAGATATCCGCTCCCAATCGGTATCAAGTCCAATGTAATGGTTCGGAAATGCAGATTTCAGTCTGCTTTCATTATCCTCAAACCATTGCTTCTCGTTATTAATTTCACCTATCTCCTGTAAAAGCTTAATGACATCTGATTCTTCGATCAGTGCACCCACCTTCTTCGACAGGAGCTTGATTTGCTTAATATCCTCCTTATAATTTCCTTTGAACCTGTGGAACATACCGGTATACTCTGTCTTGAATCTAGCAAGCATCTCATCTGTTTCTAGTTCAAGCACTTCTGGTTCCCATGATTCCAGCAGTATGCCCTCTTTTTCCTTTATGACGCTCTTATGACTATCAGTTTCTTCTACCTGCGCCAGTAAAGCATCAGTCTTTCGTATATCAAACCAAGCAGCATCCAATTCTGGCACATCCAAAACAAGCGGGAGAATCCGCGAAACCATTCGGAGTGAAGATGGATAATCATTATATGTAATCCCTAATAGCTCAGTTGCTTTCTGATAGTTTTCTGAGATCGTTTTAATGGAATTAATAATAGATTCCACTGTATGAATTGAAGATTGATTACACTTATTTAAAGAATCTGGCTTCCCTGATCCAGTCCATAAACTAATATCTTGAAATGCATCCCTAAGATCGTCTGCAGAGATGCATAATGAATCCATTTTCCATACATCATCAATGGAATTAACTAGCTCTGCCAGCTTTTTCGCATGACCCTGCTCTGCGTGATCGATTTTCTCTTCTTTGAGAGCCCTGCTCCTGAGCATATTGCGTTTATCTTCGCTTCTCCATTCAACAGGAAAATAAGGTAGGTGCAATACAGAATCCAATATATTCATTCCATAGCAAATACCTGACCATGTTGTTGAGATGGATGTGCCATACTCATTATTTAAACCAGCAATAATCCGATCCAACGATTCCATCGATTTCTGAAGGTCACCCGAGGAGGCCAACATCTCTGACTTAAAAGTCTGTCCGGATGATGTTGCGGTAGTCATATACCATGGGTTGTCACTAAGCTTACCACCCATATTGTGAAGAGCTTTCTCAAAAGCATCGACTACATACAACAAAGAAGAATACTGCTCTCTGGAAATATCTTTTGGATTATCCATTTTGAATTCGATTACTGTAGCATCGCTTAGCTTAGATAGCTTGCCAAAG
>CADBQK010000564.1 GCA_902796775.1 uncultured Lachnospiraceae bacterium | reverse complement strand
TGTTAAAAAAGAAACAATTTGGAAAGGAAATAAGCTTTGGCATGTACTCATATTCATGAATTGTGTTATAATGGTACCTGCTTTATACGTATTACGTGAAACTAAGAGGAGGAATCTGTTATGAACACGGAAAGAGAACGGCTTGGAAGCAGGCTGAGTTTTATTCTGCTCAGCGCGGGATGTGCGATCGGCTGCGGGAATGTCTGGAAATTCCCCTGGATGACCGGTCAGTTCGGAGGCGGCGGCTTTGTGCTGGTCTATGTAATCTGCCTCCTGCTTCTGGGCCTGCCCTCGATGACAATGGAGTTTGCAATCGGCAGGGCTGCTCAGGCTAGTCCGGTCCGCATGTACCAGAAATTGGAAAAGCCCGGTCAGAAGTGGCATATCCATGGTTATTTTGCGCTGCTTGGCAATGTTGCCCTTATGGCATTTTATACGGTCGTTACCGGCTGGATGATCTACTATTTTGTCATGTTTCTGCTTGGAAAGTCTGCAGATTTGACTTTTGTCTCTATGATCACCAACCCGGGCGTAAATGTGTTTTATCTGTTCGTTGCTGTCGCATTGGGCTTTCTGATTCTGAGTTTTAATCTGCAGGGCGGTCTTGAGCGCGTTACGAAGTATCTGATGTGCGCTCTTCTTTTGCTGATGCTTATCCTGGCTATCCACAGCATCATGATGCCCGGTGCAAAAGAAGGGATCGCTTTCTATCTCATCCCTGATTTTTCAAAAATCAATGGTTCTGTTATCGTCGGTGCGATGAACCAGGCTTTCTTTACGCTGAGTATCGGTATCGGATCGATGGCGATTTTCGGCAGCTATATCGGCAAGGAGCGCTCCCTGATGGGCGAGTCTGTAAATGTTATCCTGCTGGATACCTTTGTGGCCATCACTTCCGGACTGATCATCTTTCCGGCTTGCTTTACTTATGGAACCGAGGTGGATGCAGGGCCGTCTCTTTTGTTTAACACCATGGCTGCAGTTTTCAACAATATGTCAGGCGGACGGATCTGGGGATCGCTGTTCTTCCTCTTTATGGTATTTGCTGCATTCTCCACAGAACTTGCTGTTTTTGAGAACATTCTTGCCATGATTCGTGAAATGACCGGCTGGAGCCGCCCGAAGGGAAGTCTTGTCTGCGGTGTCTGCATTTTCCTGCTCTCACTCACGACAGCCCTTGGTTACAGCGTCCTTCATTTTCAGCCTTTCGCTGAGGGTTCCGCATGGCTGGATTTCTGGGATTTCATCGTCAGCACCAACCTGCTCCCGCTCGGAGCACTTATCTTCTCACTCTTCTGCTGTACCCGGATTGGATGGAGCTGGGATGCATTCGTGGAGGAAGCAAACACCGGCAAGGGCATGAAGGTTCAGCAGTGGATGAAGCCCATCTTCCAGTATTTTGTCCCGGTCTGCATCCTTGCGCTTTATATCTACGGACTCGCGACGTTTAGCTGGAAGTAATTTCCAGGATAATACCATCCGGATAATTTGGAAGATACTTCTCCCTTGATGGGAACCTTATCAAAATGGTGATGCAGTAAACGCGCCACGCCCGCAAATATACGGGCTGGCGCGTTGTTTATATACCTTAATATGTATGTTATAGAATGTAGATATCAGGATTGTGAATGCATATAATTTACCAGTGCTATCTCTTTAATATGGATCCTGAAGCAGCTTAATTTTTGACTATTTTCGTCCCGGCCCATATCGCGGCGATCACCCCTGCAAGGATCACGACTGCCCCGGCCAGTGCATTCAAAAATGATATCCCCGCCCCGACAGCTACCGCCAGCGCAACGAGTGCGATTACCTTTGCGAGCTGAACTGTATACTTTTTCGGGTTTTTTGGTTTTACGGACACCGTCGCCCTGTATGGCAGCATATTATAATCCTTTGTAATGGCAAGAATCACTGCATACAAGAGCAAGGCTGCTGCAAAGATAAGCATCAGAATCGAAAAGCCATGTTCCATGGGATCCCTCCTTCTCAAAAATGTTACCCGTCGTGCATCCAAAACCAATTCACAGTATTATTCATTGACTTCTGCTTCTGCCCATTTCATGGCTGGCTTCCTTTTCTTTACCAATAATCTCCAGCAATTTATGACCTTCGCTTTGATGGTATCTCCAGGAAAAGACTCCCCTCTCTTTCAGAAATACGGACAAGAAGAATCACTATGTGATGGATGTATTATACACTGATGGCCTGTGAAATACAATTCTCAATGAAAAGAAAAAGATGCCGCTCCATCAGGAACGACATCCTTTACTGTTCTGTTTAAAACATATCATACCGCCTCAAAATACCTGGGTTTGACGGTAATACCCAATAATCAGGTTTTTAAAAAGCTTCAGGCCCGATTATTACATTCCCATCTGCTTGGCTACTTCGGCTGCGAAGTCTTCTTCCTTCTTCTGCATGCCTTCGCCGGTCTCGAAGCGGACAAAGCCCTTAACAGCAACCTTTGTGCCTGCTGCTTTACCTACAGACTCGACATACTTGCCGACAGACTGTTTGCCATCCTCAGCCTTGACATAGACCTGGTCTACGAGGCAGATCTCTTTGAGCTCTTTGCTGATACGGCCTTGTACGATACCCTGGATGACCTTCTCAGGCTTCTGGGACTCTTTGGGATCGTTCTGGATCTGGGCAAGAAGGATCTCCTTCTCATGCTCGATGAACTCCTGGCTGACTTCGCTGCGGTCGGTGTACTTCGGCCTCATAGCTGCGATCTGCATAGCAACATTCTTGCCGCACTCTGCGACTGCTTCCTTATCTGCATCAGTTACGATGTCGACGAGAACGCCGATTTTGCCGCCTGCATGAATGTAGGAGGTGATCACGCCTTCAGGCTCGGAAACCTTCTGGAAACGGCGGATAGAAAGCTTCTCGCCGATCCTGGCTACCATCTGGGAAAGCTCCTGCTCTACAGTGAGGGAAGCGTCATCAATCCAGGGCTCAGCCATGAATGCTTCGACAGTCTCGCTTGCAGAAGCGAGAAGCTGCTGTGCAACTTTTGCTACGTATGCCTGGAACTCTGCATTCTTTGCAACAAAGTCTGTCTCAGAGTTAACTTCTACGATTACAGCGCTCTTAGCATCATCTGCTACCAGTGTAGCTACAACACCTTCTGCTGCGATCCTGGAAGCCTTCTTCTCAGCTGCTGCAAGTCCCTTTTCCCTAAGGAACTCGATCGCCTTGTCCATATCTCCATCAACTTCGGGAGCGCTCAGAGCCTTCTTGCAGTCCATCATACCGGCTCCGGTCATTTCCCTGAGCTCTTTTACCATCTTTGCAGTTACAGCTGCCATTTCAATCTTCCTCCTGACTGTTCGATAAATATCTATATGATATCCATACGAGTATCTAAATGATATCTATTTGATCAATATCTGTTATTATTCTTCTTCGCTCTCTTCGCCTTCTGCTGCTTCCTCTGCATCGCCTGCATCAGCGCCCTGCTTTGCCTCGATGACAGCGTCTGCCATTGTAGAGGTGATCAGTCTGACGGCACGGATTGCGTCGTCATTACCGGGGATGATGTAATCCAGCTCTTCGGGATCGCAGTTGGTATCCGCAATACCGATCAGGGTTACGCCGAGGGTCTCAGCTTCCTGAACGCAGATCCTTTCCTTCTTGGGATCGATGATGAAGATTGCGTCGGGAACTCTTTCCATATCTTTGATACCGCCAAGGTTCTTCTCAAGCTTTTCCCATTCTTTCTTAAGCTTGATAACTTCCTTCTTGGGCAGGACATCAAATGTGCCGTCTTCAGACATCTGCTCGATATCTTTAAGTCTCTTGATACGGCTCTGGATGGTCTTGAAGTTGGTCAGCATACCGCCGAGCCAGCTCTGGTTGACATAGTACATGCCGCAGCGCTCTGCCTCTGCCTTGATGGAATCCTGTGCCTGCTTCTTGGTGCCGACAAAAAGGATAGTGCCGCCGTTAGCGACGATGTCCTTCACTGCATTGTAAGCATCGTCTACCATACCGACTGTCTTCTGCAGATCGATGATATAGATACCGTTTCTCTCGGTGAAGATATACGGAGCCATTTTAGGGTTCCATCTTCTGGTCTGGTGTCCGAAGTGTACGCCTGCTTCGAGCAGCTGCTTCATAGAAATTACGCTCATTTTTTTACCTCCATGGTTTGTTCTTCCGCAGGATGGTTCTCAGGCGAAAACCCTTGAAAAGCCTCTTATACCGCTCTATTTAAGGGCAACCACTGCCTGCATACACCCTGCGTGTATGATAAAGCCGCAGAAAAGTATAACACATACGACAAGGGTATGCAAGCATTTTATTAAAAAACACAGGCAGTGAATTCGTATCCGGCTGCTCTCTCCGGAAACAGATCCATTGCCTGTGTTTTTCTGTGCTTTGCCTGCACTTTGTCTGTGTTTTATGTGCTTTCTCTGCTTGCTGTCTGTGCAGTTGATCTGCGGATGCTTTGCTTCGTCTTTTTCTCTTTACTTGTTGCCCGCTCGTTTCAACTCTTCAAATACACGGTCGTTAATAACTTTGATGTAGGTGCCCTTCATGCCGGAGGAGCGTGACTCAATGACGCCGGCACTTTCAAATTTGCGAAGAGCGTTGACGATGACGGAGCGTGTGATCCCTACCCGGTCGGCAATCTTGCTGGCAACCAGGATCCCCTCGCTGCCGTCCAGCTCTTCAAAGATGTGAGTGATTGCTTCCAGCTCGGAAAATGACAGGGTACTGATGGCTGATTTAACAATCTGGACCTTCCGGCTCTCCTCTGCACTTTCTTCATTCTCCGAGCGCAGCATCTCAAGGCTGACAACGGTAGTCCCGTATTCACTGAGTATGATGTCGTCGATCTCATAGGGGTTTTCCTGACGGTAGATAAACAGGGTCCCCAGGCGCTCTCCTGCGATCTCTATGGGAGAGATGATCGCCTCATAGGTACCAACGGCATCACATTCAAATCCAAGTGTCAGGAGATTTACATTTTCTTTGGTGGACAGGATATTCAGCAGACGTTCATTGAGTAATGGATCGATATGTTCACCAATCTGAGGAACCAGCATCTGCTGGATGACTGCTACCTCGTCGTGATGACATACACCCAGGACTTTCCCCTTCCGGCTGATGACCAGTACGTTGGAAAAGAGGATCTCGCTGAGTACGGCGCAGATATCGTTGAATACAACCATCTGCGAGTCATTATTATGCAACAATTTGTTGATCTTCCTAGTTTTATCCAGCAATTGAACACTCATATCCCGAAATCCCTTCTTTCATTGGCAAATCCGTCTAAGAAATAAATTGAAAAATACCAACACACCTCTACTTCTTTCACATTTTAGTATTTTATCATGTTTATTCGGAAAATACAAGTGTCTGTCAGAAAACTTTTCATTTATTCAGTATCTTTTCAGGGAAAATGACTGAAACAGAAAACGGGAGACGGTTCTTTGTCTCCTTCCTTGACAAGAGAAAAACAGGAGACAGAGAACACCCTGTCTCCTTGTCTCCTGTGTCTATTCTTCATCTTCCCTATCCAGTATGCAGCCGCATTCTTCGGACATACAGACCAGTTTTCTGCCTTTGATGAGCATGAGTCCTCCGCACTGCGGGCATTTTTTTGCGGAGGGGCGCTGCCAGGTCATGAAGTCACATTCAGGGTTGGCTTCACAGCCATAGTACCGCCTTCCCTTCTTGGTCTTTTTGATAACGATGTCGCTGCCGCATTTTGGACAGGATACTCCTGTTTTTTCAAAATAGGTTCTGGTATTCCGGCATTCCGGGAAGCCGGGGCAGGCGAGGAATTTCCCGTGCGGTCCGTATTTGATGACCATCATCCTGCCGCATTTGTCGCAGGGAACGTTGGATATTTCATCTTCAATAGTGACTTCTTCCAACTCCTGCTCTGCCTGTTCCACTGCTTTCTTCAGGTCGGGATAAAAATTGCGGACGACGGTTTTGTATTCGACCGTGCCCTCTTCAACCTTATCCAGAAGATTTTCCATCATGGCTGTAAAGTCCAGATTGACGATGCCGGGAAAACTCTGCATCATCATGTTGTTGACTACTTCACCGATTTCCGTTACGTAGAGATTTTTGTTTTCTTTAATCACGTAGCGGCGGGCGATGATCGTCGTGATGGTCGGGGCGTAAGTACTCGGCCGGCCGATCCCCAGCTCTTCCAGACTGTGAACGAGGGATGCTTCTGTGTAATGAGCGGGCGGCTGGGTAAAATGCTGCCTGATGTCAAAGGATTCAAACTCGAGTATATCCCCGGTCTCGAGTCCTGCACAGATCACACCTTCCTCTTTCTTTTCATCGTCCGGTTTATACACTGACAGGAAACCTTCGAAGGAAAGGCTGGATGCGGATACGGCAAACTGGCAGCTGCCGGCTGTGATCTTAAGACTTGTCGTCTCGTAGACAGCTTCTGACATTCTGCTGGCGACAAATCGGCTCCAGATGAGGCTGTACAGTCTGTACTGGTCACGGGTCAGGGATTCCTTTACATGATCCGGATGCATGTCCATATAGGTCGGACGAATGGCTTCATGAGCATCCTGGATCTTTTTGCCTGTTTGCGTCTGCTTTACAGATTCCGCTATATACTTCTCACCATACTGCTCCCTGATGTAGCTGCGTACATTGGCATCGGCCTCCTCCGAGACACGGATGGAATCGGTTCGCAGGTAGGTGATCAGGCCGACCGTGCCGGCGCCTTTGACATCTACGCCTTCGTAGAGCTGCTGGGCGAGACTCATGGTCTTCTGGGTTGAGAAATTCAGCCGTTTTGAAGCCTCCTGCTGCAGAGTACTGGTTGTGAAGGGAACAGGCGGTTTCCT
>CADBQK010000563.1 GCA_902796775.1 uncultured Lachnospiraceae bacterium | reverse complement strand
CGAATAGTCATCTTACAAATCCAGCACTTCTTTCATACAGATTGTCTGACCGGGCAGACAGTTCATCGGAATCTCTTCTTCATATGTGTATATATGTGTTTCCGGTTCGACGGGAGATGCTTCCCGGGCGCTGCCATAGCAGATAACCATAACCTGCTGCTTCCAGTCGTTGATGATCCAGTATTCTCTGACACCATGAAAGTGAAAGATCTGCTCCTTATCCAGATAATCTCTGGCAGCTGTCTGCGGATCGGCTATCTCGATGACCCAGACGGGAACACCCTTGTATATATTATCATAAAGATGATCCGGTTTATCTATCAAAAAGATATCCGGCCGCAGGACACTGTCAAGCATCCCCTTCCCGGTCAGCTCAACGGCCATCGGTGAGAAGCAGATCCGGAGCCGCTCCCCCGCCTGCCTGAGACGGGATTTCAGCTCATAGAAAAGATTCCCCTGCAAAAACTGATGCCGCAGTGAAGGTGACTGGCCGGGCTCAACTTTTCCCAGGAGCAACTCTGTCATTCCGCTGTAAAGAGGCAGATACCTGCGCACTTTAAGCCATCTGTAAAACTGGCTGGCGCTGAAGCCTCCCTTTCGGAAAGGAACCCCCAAACCAGCGCCGGGTTCTGCGACAATCATCTGCTGCCTGACAGCCTCTTCTTCAATCACAAACCGCGTGAACACGGATAGTTCCCTGAGCGGCCCGCCTGCACCCCACATGATTCGGGCAATACAGAGCCTCAGTCCCGGATAGCAGCGGCTCTCAATCGTCTGGGCAAAGCTATACCGGCAGAAGCGTCCGTCCGCTCCCAGATAAAAGACATAGACAAACTGCCTACGGATATCGATCAGCCAGTATTCGTGCGCTCCTGCATCTTCAAGGATCTGTGCTGTATCCAGATACATCCACGAACAGTCCGGCTCGGTCAGGATTTTTACAAACAGGACAGGCGGGGAATATGCCCCACAGTCTCCCTCTCCCGGCTCAGGCGGGTCATCTGTCATGGACAGTCCCAGCATCTGAGGAACACTGCCAAATCCGGTATGCCCGTCATCTATTTGTTCCGTTCCGAACTGTCCTTCCTCCGATCTGGACACTTTCCGTACTCCCGCGTCTCCGGAACGGGATCCGATAATGCCTTTGTCTTCAGCCGCAGCCCCGGTATCCTCAGTATCACTGCCAGCGCGGCTTATCCGCACCTTTCCTTCGGCAGTCATCAGCCCGAAACTGATCAAATCGTAACCGTCCGGTGTATACAGGCCGGGGCCCGCAACTACCCTGTCAGGCAGCTTCTGTCCTATGAGGTGATCCTCGACCAGGGTGCCGATGAGTACGCACAGCCTGCGCGCATCCTCATCCATCGGGCGGCATCTCACCAGATGACCAGAAAACACCTCGCCCGATTCAGGAGTGTCTGTTTCTTTTATTGCATCTCTTATCTTCGTTTCTGTCTTCTCACCCATATGCCCCTCCTGATGAAGATACTTCATTCATACTATATGATCTGTATCCACTATAGCAGTCGAAGACACAAGGGTAAATGATCGTTCATAGACAGATTGCGACAAAAAGCGGCAGCTGCTGCCAGCTGCCGCTTTCCCCAGGATCCCGCTGGTCCGGAATCCCTGAAAATATAAAAGTATTGTCCTTTATAGATCTTCCAGTCTGATGAAAAAATCTTTCCGGATAGGCCTTATTGAGCAGCCCTTCTTAATGATGGAACAGTCTCAGACCGGTGAAGCACATGGCCATACCATACTTGTTGCAGGTCTCGATGACCTGATCATCACGTACGGAGCCGCCGGGCTCAGCAACATACTTCACGCCGCTCTTTCTGGCGCGCTCGATGTTGTCGCCGAAGGGGAAGAATGCATCGGAGCCCAGGGCAACATCCTGCATCTGATCCAGCCATGCACGCTTTTCTTCTGCTGTAAATACTTCCGGCTTCTCTTTGAAAATGCGCTCCCAGGCACCATCTGCCAGTACATCCATGTACTCATCGCCAATGTAAAGATCTATGGCATTGTCCCTGTCTGCACGGCCGATCTTGTCCACGAAGGGGAGATTCAGCACTTTCGGGTTCTGGCGCAGGAACCAGTTGTCCGCCTTCTGACCTGCAAGTCTGGTACAGTGGATACGGCTCTGCTGACCAGCGCCGATACCAATTGCCTGGCCGCCCTTTGCATAGCATACGGAATTGGACTGTGTATATTTCAGAGTGATCAGGGAAATGATCAGGTCGATCTTTGCGCTGTCCGGAATCTCCTTGTTTTCAGTTACGACATTGCCCAGAAAATCTCTGTCGATGGTGAGCTCGTTGCGGCCCTGCTCGAAAGTCACGCCGAATACCTGCTTACGCTCCACCGGGTCGGGCACATAGGAAGGATCGATCTGAACTACGTTGTAGTTCCCGTTCTTCTTGCTGCTGAGGATCTCCAGAGCTTCCGGCTCATACCCGGGAGCAATGATCCCGTCAGATACTTCCCTCTTGACGATCCTTGCTGTACAGGCATCGCAGACATCCGACAGGGAAACCCAGTCGCCAAAGGAAGACATTCTGTCCGCGCCTCTTGCCCTTGCGTAAGCACTTGCCAGAGGAGTCAGCTCGCCCATATCATCGACCCAATAGATCTTTCTCTCTACATCTGTCAGCGGAAGTCCAACCGCTGCACCAGCCGGAGATACATGCTTAAAAGAAGTTGCTGCCGGCAGTCCTGTTGCCTGCTTCAGCTCTTTTACCAGCTGCCAGCCATTGAGCGCATCCAGGAAATTGATATAACCCGGCTTGCCGTTGAGCACTTTTACCGGCAGATCGCCGCCATCCTGCATGAAAATGCGTGAAGGCTTCTGGTTTGGATTACAGCCATACTTCAGTTCCATCTCATTCATTGCCCATTTCCTCCTCATGGTCATCTCTTTTTATATTGCTTGATTACTTGATCCGGTCGTTAAAAGTCACTTTGTAATTGCATAAGGACTACTGATTCTTATTGACAATCCTTGTTTCATATTTACCGGTCTGGATGTCGATCATTCTCACAAACAGAGAAACCTTATTATCCTCATTCAGATTCTTCCAGATCAGATCTGTCAGGGCATCGATATCATTTTCAGGAATGCTTACTCTTGTAGGCTCTCCCTCAAAACTCGGAAGCGGATCCCCGTCATCGATATAAGTGTGTACATAGCGCCCTTCACCCGCTGCTACATCATTGTACGCAAAGGTGTAGCGGTTGCAGGCTTTCTGATTGCCCTCATCGCTCTTGAGGATCGAGAGTGCGTAATTGAAGCTGCCGTCCACGGCATGGATAATACCGGAAATACGAGGGGTAAAGTTCGGCGCATCCGGCTCGAACTCACGGCTTCTGAGTGCCTGTTCAAAAGTCAGCTGCCTGTCCATCCCCTCATAGATCGTATCTGTCTGGTCACCGTTTGTTACGATTGTCTTATTACCCAGTACCCGTACCGGTGCATAGATGATCAGGCTCGGATCCTCCATTTTGGATTCGTCAAATGCCTGGGTACGGATGCCCTCGCCGTCCTCCACAAAAATGCGGTTGCGGCTGTTAGCACTTCTGCCCATGATAAAGTAAGCTGCGACTGCCTTCGTTCCATCCTCACTGCGCCCGATCACGATCCCGCGGCCGGGATAGCTTGCAGACGATAGTTCCTGTGCCAGATCTGTTTTCTTCATAACTCTTTACCTCCTTATAAAACGAATGACTTCCGGGTAATTGCTATGGTATTGTTACATTTTGGCAAGTACTAAGCAAATCAATAAGCCTTTCCCCAATAAACCATCTTCTTCGCAGGTTTTCCGCAGCATACGCAGACGTCTGACAGATGCTCCTGCTTAAAAGGCATG
>CADBQK010000562.1 GCA_902796775.1 uncultured Lachnospiraceae bacterium | reverse complement strand
GTGCTGACCTTCCATATGGGAGATGATGTGATACTGGAGGCGGATCTTGAAGACAAAGCTTCCGATCAGAAATTCTCCGGATGGACAGTGGATGCAGGGGATGTGGAAGCGGATTATTCCGGGACGTCTGACTGCGTTGTCAGCTTCATCATGCCTGGCGGAGACATCAGCCTGACAAAGCACTATGAGCCGATCATGCATACGCTGACTGTCAAAACCATCGAGGGTGAACAGCAGGATGAATATGCCATGGGGGATTCTGTCGGAGCGGAAACCGTTTCCGTGCAGGATGGAATGCGGTTTGTCCGATGGAAAGTGACAAAAGGGACTCTGGATCTCGGAGAGTCCGTACTGACAAATCGAAAACTGAGTTTCACCATGCCGGCGGAAGATGTCACAATAGAAGCAGAGTATGAAGAGATTGAATATACTGTAACTGTGACATATGATGCGGACGGCGAGACAACGCAGGTCAGTTATCATAAGGGCGATCAGGTGACAATTAAGGCGTCTGATTATGCGGAGCTTGATCTTGCGCTGGATTACTGGACGGTTGATTCCGGAAATATCGAACTGGAAGATGACCACGCGGAAACAATCGGGTTTGAAATGCCGGATGCAAATGTTACACTGACGGCACATTACAAAGCCGCGGAACATACGCTGACGATCACCCTCGATGGCGTAGATAATACATATTCATTCCTGACGGGTGATGAGGTCGCTTTTGAGACGAGCGATGAATACAACGGCATGCATTTTGTCTGCTGGACAGTTGAGACCGGGAATGTTACACTGGAAGATCCAATGGCACTGAAGGTCAAGTTTGACATGCCTGCGGAAGATGTTATTCTGCAGCTGCATTACGGTTACGTGGTGACAGTTGAAGGTGGTGTGATAGAAGGATCAGAAGAGCAGAATACAATTGTTGCTGAGGTGGGAGCTGAGGTTGCTGTCCAGGCACAACTTTCTGACAACCGATACTTTGAGAGCTGGGATTATCCTGAGGATGTTACATTTACTCAAACAGGCGAATTAACTGGCTCGCTGATCATGCCTGACCATGACATAGTTGTTACAGCAAGGTTCATCGAACGGTATGAGGGTACTTATGTACTTTACCGAAAAGAAAATCCTGCTCTTGTAGCAGGCACCTATGTTCATGCGGGGTATGAAGGGGCGGAACTGCTGCTTCAGGAAGACCAGGAGTTAAATAACCAGAAATTCTATATACAATATCAGGAAGAAACCGATAATTACAAAATTGTGATGATGAGTAACCAGAAGCTGGTTACGGAAACCAGCGATGGACAATGCGGCTTGTATAATGATACAAACGCAGACGGCCAGTTCTGGACTATTGAAACGCAGGATGACGAAACGGTTCTTTTCTGCTCCGCATCTGGAAAATATCTTGACCTGAACGGGAATGATGTGATCCTTTCTGATACCCGGAACGGATGGCGGCTTGCATTTACTGCAGCACAGGATGAGAGTGAAGAGGTTTGGGAAATCGGACAGGTGATCAGTCTGGACGATGGCACGTTTTCTCTGGAAAGTGCGGCAAATGAGGGATATTTCCTGACTGTGGAGGATAATTTTGGAATATCCGGGAGCAATATTGTTGTTGCAGAAAACCAGGATATGGATTATCAGAAGTTTAACATCGTCAATCAAGATGCCTTTACTTATCTGCAGGGATTGAACTCCGGGCTGTTTCTGGACGCGGGACCGGATATGAGTGATTCTGTCAGCAATCTGATCCAGAGCGAATTTGATGAGACAGCGAAGAGTCAACAGTGGAATATTCTATATGCCGGACGAGATCTGGTTGCACTCCAGTCAGCAGGCGGTTCTTTGATTACTGCTGAAGAGGAGACAGGAGATCATATCCTGAACGGATACCTGGATAAGAACGCTTTCGCTGAAACGGGAAGCATGATACCGGCACAGAAATGGAGACTGATACCGGCCCAGGAGAACCCGGAAACACCTGATGCGATTGTTGAGGGAAGCGAGGTTTATATAGAGGACGGCGCAACGTGGATCATTACAGGCAGCACGGATGAAAACCTGGCGATGACAGTCAACGGTGAATCCTTACAGGATGGCGCGAAAATTATTCTGTGGCAAAATCTGGGGAAAGAAAGTCAGAAGTTTTCGCTTGAGCGGGATGAAGAAGGTTACAGAATCCGATGCATCGGAAGTGGAAAATATCTGGAAGCTGTTCAGCAGGGAGACGGAACTTTCCTCATCCAGCGTGCCAGAAGCGATCAGCCGGAACAATTGTTCAGACTGCTTTGTGCGGGAATACGAGTATATTACCTGTCCTCAGTAAATGGTGAAGCTGCAGGATACGACAGTACAGGGGAAGGAGTCAATTTTGTGGAATTCCATCCTCTGGATTATGCTGACAACCAGCAATGGGTTCTGTCCAAGACAGAATAGGATGAAATATGACAGAAGAAAGCTTATCCCCTTTTCCTTTCAGGAGACTGTGGATTCTGAGTATTCTTTGTATACTCTTATGTATTGGATTACCCGTTCCGTCATTTGGGCAGAATACAGGCTGGGATTTAGACTTGCGTGAGGGAACCTCGCTCATTAATCAGCGGGCTACAGACGGAAATCCATGGAATACTACGATTGGATTTATTGAGATAGACGGCCGGGATGCACTGTTTATGTACCCGGGAACAGCAGCAGTTTTTACAGCAGAGATTCCGCTGCCATCCATGAAAGATATGACATTTCAGTACGGATTACATCCACATGCTGCCGGTATATCTGACGGAACCGGTGTATGTATAGACGTAACTGATTATCAGACGGGAGAACTGATCTGCTCGGAAAAAGAATTTGTAAATCCGGAAGGAGCTGCGCAGGAGCTGACAATAAAGCTTAATCAGTGTGCCGGGAAGAAAGTTGTATTCCGCATTTCCTGTGAATATTTTTCAGACGAGGACCGGGACATTTGTGACTGGCTGGTAGTCTGGGGAGTTTCCCGAACTCCAGGTTATAAAAAAGCGGTGCATTATTTTGGAAATGAATGGCCTGTTAACTTTTGGAATTCTGAGACGGAGACGCTGGAGGCAGATTTAGACCGCATCATTTCTGACGGGTTTAATTATATTATTCTGGTTCTTCCATGGAATGAGTTTCAGCCATCTGTTAACCCCAGTACCTGGTCTGAATATGCATTTGATAAGCTGAATAAGATCCTGGAGACTGCTGACAGGAAAGGAGTGGGAGTCTGCCTCAGACTGGGATATTCATGGGATTATTATGGAGATTCGCCAACATATAATTCCAGCTTTCGCCATTTGAAGCTGGTCGAAGACAGGGTGTATAGAGAAGCATGGCTTGAATATGCCACGATGATCAACATCTGTGTGCGAACGCACCCATGCTTCGCAGGGGCTTTTATTACCTGGGAGGATTTCTGGGGTTATATCAGTTATTGCGATATCGATGATGCGCAGGAAAGGATTGTTCACGCAAGAGAAAGCGGTTATCAGTCCTTTCTCGCAAACAGATATACTCTTGAACATCTGAACGCTGCTTACGGGCACGAGTACCAGTCATATGATGAGATTGGTCTCCCTGAGCGCACAGATCCCATGATGGCTGTATTCTATGAATTTTATGATTCTTTTTTAGTACAGCTCCTTTCAGATACGCAGACGGTTTTCTACGGGTTATCCATGGAGGTGCGCAGTGATTGGGATGCGATAGTTCTTCCTTCCGGAGAAGATGCCTACTATCAGCATGACAGCACTTTTTCCTGTGAGGGAGCAGATGAGATTGCCCTTATGTATGGTATTTATCAGGGATGCGAGAATGACGGAGAAAAGCTGAGCGCTGAAGAAGCAATTGTTTATACGGAGCGCACCCTGCGGCAGTTTCAGGAAAATACACCCGGGAAGGATATTTTTGTAGAACAGTTCAATTTCTATGATAATACGCCGGACTTCCGGGACAATGCTCAGGTTCGGACAGAAGAAATCAGTGCCTATCTGAAACTGGCTGTGCCTGTGCTCAGCGAGTATACAAGAGGTTATGGAATTTGGTGTTATAAAGACTATTGCGGAAATATGATATTTAATCCTCAGTTTGCGCTGGGGACAGAAGGGTGGATGGCAGAACTGTCTGATGAGGATGCAGATTTGCAGGAGCTGCTCTTTGGGACCGTACTTCTTCCCAGAAATGACTCGGGAGTTAACGACGGCTGTCGTTTAAAACTGCAGCCTGGAATAACGCTTGGGCAGGAGATCCCTTCGTCCAGAGATCATTTTTCTTCAGATTGCTACTGTTTTTCTATTGATATTGAACCGGAAACGAGCGGAATTCTTAAAGTCAGTGTAGGAGATTCAAAGGCAGAAATTGCGGTGACAGAGGCAGGAACCTATGAACTGGTGTTTGAACAGTATGGGGATCTGCACCTGAGTTTTTCAGGGTCTGCATATATTGATAATGTGAAATTGTTTTCTCATGTTCAGACAGAACTGTTGTATGGGGTGGACTGGACAAGAGGAGCAGGCGTTCAGGGCATGCAGGAATTAAATAAGAATCTTTAAGTAAGAGGAGTTAAAAATGTACAGAGTAAAATCAAAATGTGTCAGTTTGACGGCAATGGTATGTGCAGCAGGGCTTGCAGCGGCGTTTACAGCAGCTGCAGCGGGACTGGAGGGCTCAATTACCACCCCGGGAGCAGGACTGCAGGAAGAGACACAGAATGATCCAATGAGTGATACGATCCCCTTTATTT
>CADBQK010000561.1 GCA_902796775.1 uncultured Lachnospiraceae bacterium | reverse complement strand
GTATGAGCAGCTGCTTCTCTCGTGCGGTTATGGGCCGGATATAAAAGACGATACATTCCAGAGAAGTCCTTCGGGAGAATGCAGGCTTGCAAAGGCCAGCATCCTCTCAAGCATAGAGGACCTTGGTGTTTCCTGCCGGATCGAAGCTGAGCCAAAGCCGCATCCCTGCGATTTTGAGATAACGCTGGACCTGGAGCAGCCAGTCACTTGGGAGTTTACCTGCATTCCATCAGGCACAAAGCCTGGCCTCGTGCAGCAGCTCATCGATCAAAGCTACCTGTCCTTGATGTACAGCCGCCTGCAGGCGTATTCAAAGCTGAGCTTTGTGACCGGCAGCCAGGAAATCTATAACCTGTGCATCAGCAGGAAGCCTGTGAACTTGAACGCCAATGTGTCTGCCATACTCTTTTCCCCGGCAACGCTGAATGTCATGAGCGAGCAGGAATTGTCGTCCTCAGATGAATATCCCCTGCCTGAGGGAAAAGCCTCCTTCGAGAATTGATCCTGGCGGGCCTGCCATTGCAGGAAGGCCGCTTTGCAACACATTCCTTTTTGTGTATGATGCTATTTTATCAGGAGGCATGTGCCGGGTAGTCCCTTCCTGATCCCATCATAGTATTGGCGTTTAACATGGCTTTCTTCTTTGTATCACCCGGTCTCAACCAGTTTTATTTGTTTTTCTACTGGAAATAGGAGAACGTTATGTCAAATCTCAATGGAAAAATCGCAATCGTGACCGGAGCGAATTCCGGGATGGGACTTGCCACAGTGGAGGCGCTCAGCGATAAAGGCGCGACTGTGATCATGCTCTGCAGAAGCGAAGAAAGAGGCCGGGAAGCAGTTGCCAGGCTGACAAGTGAGAAAGAGCGGGACCTTGATCTCATGCTGTGTGACCTGGGAGATTTCACATCTATCCGGGGCTTTGCCAAACATGTCAAAGAAAAATACCAGCGAGTTGATATTCTCGTGAACAATGCAGGGTTCATATCTCTTGACCGGCAGGAAACGAAAGAAGGGATGGAAAGGCAGTTTGGAATAAACCATCTGGGGCATTTTCTTCTTACGACGCAGCTGCTCGACGTGATGGTCCCTGGATCCAGGATCGTGGTTGTCGCTTCCGGAGCACATAAAGTCGGAAAAATCCATTTTGATGATATCAACCTGAAAAAGGGCTACAACGTGGTTAAAGCCTATTCACAGAGCAAGCTCGCAAATGTCCTTTTCACCAGGGAACTGGCGCGACGGCTGAAGAAAAGGCGGATATCCGTGAACTGCTGCCATCCTGGTGCGGTTGCCACCAATATGGGAATCGACAGGGAAACAGGGTTCGGGAAAACGATCACCGGAATGCTAAAACCGTTCTTCCTTACGCCCGCCGAGGGAGCAAAGACAGCGGTTTTCCTGGCAACAGATGAAGTGGTCAGAAACAAAACCGGAGGCTATTTCTACCGATGCAGGCCGGCAAAATCTTCCAAACGCTCAAAGGATAGGATGCTTGCAAAGAGGCTTTTTGAGTTCAGCGAAGAACTGGTGTGTGAATGAAAAAGATCGAAGTGATAAAGCAAGCTGTGGCGTTCACCCATGATCAGGGTTAGAAAAGCTATGCCGGCACTCCAGTTATGGAATGCCGGCATCATTTTGTGCCTTTTCGCCTTATGAAGCTTTCCTTTGTTCATGCGCTTTCTTTTGAAAGGAATTCTCTCAGCAAACGCCCTTTTTCTTCTGTCATGTTATCCATATGTCCAGGTTTGCTTTCCCTTACCGGGCTGTAATTGCCTGCTTCCCCGTCATAATAGAATGCCATCTCGCAGACCTTTTCATTCCACGGGGCGTTTGTTTCATTGATATGGCGTACAAAGTCCAGGATCGTGTCTTCATAGTTCAGACCAATGTCCGGGAGTACGATCAGCTCGTGGATGGATGCCGGGAAGAAGTAGTAATTCCTGCCAAGAAGGCTATGGACGTTTTTCAGCACGCTGCCATTAAGCATCAGGGACGCACCATTCTGGCAATCGTAAGTTGTCAGGCAGAAGGAGGTATCACCCTTCGCCTTATCTTCCGGGATGCTTTTGCCGTAACAGTTCTTATTTCGGATGATGTCAAGGTTAGTATTACCTTTTTCAAGAGGGAAGAACAGGATCCCATTCTTTTCCTGGTTCGCAAGCGCCAGCGAAAATACTTCTTCCCGGCTCTTTCCCCATTTTTCCAAATGTTCCTCTGATATGTGGTGAAGAACCCCGTCCCTTCCGATCTTTCCCAGGCAGACGAAATAATCAGTGTAAAAATATACGCTCTCCTCCGTAATCTGCTTCTCCGCCCGCGGCTTCTTTATATCTTTACTGCGCAGGCAAAGGCAGATCCCATCTTTTACCTTCTCAAAGTCCTCCATATCATTGAAATCCACTTTCGCCATGGACGTTGCGATCATTTTTCCTATCTCGATAACGCCATCCACGATTTCGTCCACTTCGCTGCCTGTCAGGTACTCTTCATATAAGATGTCCATATCGAAAAATGCTGAAAAGTGCTTCTCAATGGAAGATAATTTCAGGGTTGTGCAGGAAGTCCCATCTTCCCGCTGTTCTCTATAAATACGTAATTCATCTTCCTTGAAGTGATCCGTAAGCCCTTTGCAGACGTTTTCAAAAACAAATCCTAAAAACTGTTCCTTGTTCATTCTGATCCTCCTTCCAGATCATCTTTTCCATCTTTAGTTTTGGCTTTGGGGGCGTTTTATACATTAGGCACCGCTCCCTTCTCTATTAAAGAAAACCATGGTTACCGGGAACTGTAAGCGAAAGCCACTTGCCTCATCCTCCTCAGATTTGGCCGCCCATGTCCGGTAGGACTGCCTCATAGAAAAAATAGCCGGCATACATAAGAGCCTGTTGGCGCTTGCGGAAAAATGTAGTGCGGCTTATGTGAAGCTGCCTGCAAAGCTGTACATCACTAAGCTCCCGCCTCCCGCAATAGCTTTCCCGCAAGACTTTTGCGAGCATTTCACCGTCAGGGGCATAAAAGTGTACCAGTATGATTGCCCTGGCAATCGCATCCACCAGCAGGGCAAACAGCTTTGATCTTTCCAGGCTGCTTTGTCGCAGGATCAGTCCGATATTTCCTACTTTACAAACTTCCGTCAACAGCTTGACCTGCCTTACTTCCTCATCTTTACCACAGGCCAGATCCCCTGTCTGCATCACGAGCGATGGATGGTTTTTCAGCTGCGCGCTGTATGATTCCAAAATATATTTAAAATTCTCCATGTACTTGTCCATCTCGGCCACTTTCCGCTCGTCAAGGATGATCAGCATGGCGAATTTCATGGCATATTCTTCTTCAGATATTTCTAGCATTCCCTTGCTCCTTTACAATTACTGTGTTCATGACTGAATAATTGTTGATCGGACCTTTATGCAGGCAGCGCCTTTATCGCTGCCGGTTACCGGCTGGCCGTAAAGGGAAAGTGATACGCACCCGCCCGTACCCGGAAAACGTCTTTACGTCCCCCGCAAACTTGCTTAAGCAGTTTTCTTCTCCATGAACCACCGGAGGTTCTATTCATAGTACAGGTGGCATTCCCTGCCGCCTACCATGCAGGTGTAGCGGATCCCCACGCCTCCTGCTTTTTTGCTTGCGCACCTTACACATTTCGTGATCCGATCAATTTCAT
>CADBQK010000560.1 GCA_902796775.1 uncultured Lachnospiraceae bacterium | reverse complement strand
TAATAGTCCTTAATCTCGTTAAACTTAAATTTTTTCCCCGGCACAAATGCATCAATGCTATCATCATCGGCGAGTTTAACACAGGTCCCGTCCATCCAGGACTCATATTTGTCCACAAGGGCAAGTGTTTCGCGAGGATCACTTATAAGCACGTCAAGAACAGAATCTTCAAAGATTAGATCCGATTCGAACAGCAGAGTATCTTCCTTGCATAACCAGTCCTTTGCAAGGGCTAATGAGTAGATATTATTTGTCTTGTCATAAATAGGGTTATTAATGTAAACAATTGGTGTCTGAATATCCAACGTCCCTATGTAATCAATCAGCTTCTGGCCCTCATAGCCGACCACAATAATAATCCGAGAAAGGTGCTGCCTCTCGATTTGATGAAGCATACGATCGATAAGGGTCACACCGTTTACCTTGACCATACACTTCGTATTATTCTGGGTAAGCTCTTTTAGCCGCTTTCCCATTCCTGCTGCTAAGATAACCGCTTGCATTGGTTACTCACTTCCTTTCTGGCAGCTGTGTAGATAATTTGATATTACTCCTTTGCATAAAACTCAAGGCTATGTAGATACACCCTCTTTTCTAATAGGGGACAATTTAATAAAGTCATTGTATCGATTCTTCAAAATCAAATCATACTGTTGTGGTATAAAAGATGTCCTTCAAACTCATATTCCATATGTCCGACAAAATATCTTCTGGATAAGACATCTTCCCCATCTCCGCGGTATACCAACTTGATGAGTCTTTCGTTTATTAAATTGAAGAAAAACATCATTTATTATTTTTCCCTCCAGATCAATTCCAATGCAACATCCCTGAAACTTAATTAGAAAACTAGTCCGCACTGTACTTACAAATCAAAAATAGCAGGGGTGTGCCCAATCCGTTCATTTTCGGGTGGTATTTTCTGCCAATCTCCATATTCCTCACGTAATACTGCCGTAGCATCATTAGGTACCATTACATTAAAACCTTCAAATGTAGCAGTTTTCAATGGGAACACCTCTTCATATTGATGTTCACCACGTAGAGTACCAATACATGAAACCCTTTCCCTTGCCACTTCGTTATATTGCCTTAAGTGTTTATCCAGTTTATTATAGAAATACACTTTCGGTACGGGTATCAAAGCTACATGCAAGCCAGTTCGCAACATAGTTAACATAGCTTTCTTTAATTTTGATTTTGCGTAACTGGGCTCTGTTATGGTCTTTGCTATATACAATTGCTTAAGCACAGCCGCTTTCTTGCGATATTTATCACAAAGTTTAGAATCATCTGGCAAATAATCTATCGGATAAATATCTATAAATACACCTTGGTGAATAGGAATATTAACGTTGCAGGCTTCAACAAATTTGGTTCCGTCTTTTCTTACTTTTGCGCAATAGGTTGGTGTTTTTACATCCACACTAAAATGCTGCAGAACATATCCTTTTCGCAGTTTATCCGGTGAGATACTCAAGAACTTTTCAAAGCTTTCACGAGGCATGCTAATATCCACATCATCATCCCAAGGAATAAAACCACCATGTCTAACAACGCCAAGCAAAGAACCCCAGTCAACGAAATACTCTATATCGTTTTCAACGCACACGCGAATAACCTCTTTAAGAATATCTGATTCAACATCATGCAGTTTTGTTAATTGTTCATTTGTATAATTCATAATCGATTCAGCCTTTCATAGTTATACTGTTGCTACCATTGACCATACTTCATACAAAAATGTTTACTCTAAAATTGCTCATATCTTAAACAATCGCTTAATAACCTTGATATTAATGATAATAAATGCCAACAACGTTAAAGATGATATGACATTTATATACCAATCGAAAGAAACTAAAGGCTTAAAGAATAATCAAGCCCGCATTTAATGTGAATCTTCTTATATTAAGACTAGCAATATTGATTATCGTCAGGATTGAATTTCTCTTATTCTCGATAAGCATACAAAGCAGCCTCAGACATCTCAGCGGAAAAGCCGCATTATGAAGGAGAAAGGCTATAACATGAACTATCTTCTCATCATTTCCTGTGTCCACAGCCGTTCTCATTTTTTCGTGGATTTATACTGCTTATGCCGATTCGTATTACTGGTCGTCCCCGGCAGGTTGTAAGTGCGGAGGTTGAAGGGCAGATAGCCATAGACGGCCGCAGGTTCGAGGCGAAGAACTCTATAGTCTTTCCTTCTGTCTTGAGGCGTTCGTCAATTAAGCCGCTGGGGGACGAGATGTAACCTGCCATAATCAAAAGTTTTCACGTGCGAATAACTGTCGTACTCAGTTCCTCTACCACAGATTAAATGTGCGGTATGGATGATCCTGTCACCTGTGAAGGGCGCCTTCGCTAGCTTGACTGCTCTCTGGGCAGTTCCTCCACCGAACCTTATTAATCTGTAATCTTCTTTTTACTCATATAACGCGTTTCTTCCTACACATCCCTTGGAAAAGAAAGCCGGAATCATCGCGTTGCCTTTGCATCACGTTACGTACCCGCTTTCCTGAGATCGTTGGCTACTTTTTTTCATAATCCCAAACTCACTAGCAGCTTGTCAAACGAATCAATCGTATCTGTTTTCAATGTTCTGATACTATTAATCTCTTTTCTGACTTGTTTCCTCTTCTGAGGATTCAATAACCGTAGCCATCTCTTGACTTGGCAGATCGGCAAAAGATACGGCTTTTCTTTCAGCTCCGGATATTCTGTCTCCAGCAACTCCGTACTCATAAACACTCGATGGAAGAAGTAACTGAATCCACGATGCTCTCGTTGTTTTGAGGCTAAAGCATTCTCTTTGCTGCCAAATACTCCGCCATTCAATGCGTAGTTCTCAAGTGTCGCCAATTCATCTGGTATCGGCTCTCCTGACATCCATGCATCCACAAGGTCACAACATTTTTCGTAGAATGTTAAGATGCCGCATTCATCGCACATCTTCCGAACAGCTTCTTCATCATATGAAGTTTTCGTTCTAAGCAACCACAGATCAAGGAACGGTCTGATTCCAAGTCCGCCATGAACCATGTGATAGCTCATATGTGCAACAACATGGAAAATCTGGAATTCCGAAGTAAGCTTGTATCTACTATCATTGTCTGGTACTGCAAAATCCCATACTCGAGCCAGCAACCTGTCGATGTTCTCCATGTTTTCCTTGATGCTGAAATGCAGTTCCAGATGAACCGATCGATTCATCATGGAAATATCATGATAGTTGCGCTTCCACATTTTGAAGTCTGTTGCATACTCAATGGCTGTAACTGCTGCTTCCAAGCTCTTCTCTTTAACAAGCACGTCGATATCACAACTGGTGCGCAACTCTGGTGATGGGTAGAGATGACGAAGAACAGAACCCTTCAGCGGAATAAAAGGAATCTGTTTCTCATTCAGCGTTGCCTCAATCCTGGCAAGTGCTTCATTATGCAGAACAAACCTGCGGAGATCCTTATATCGGTCGAAATCAACGGTTTCCAATAAATCTTTTGGGATATC
>CADBQK010000559.1 GCA_902796775.1 uncultured Lachnospiraceae bacterium | reverse complement strand
GCCTAATCCGGATATTTCTCGCAATCATCATATATCTCTTTTATGAAACGGATCTTATCCTTCAAAGATTTCATGGTCTCCGGTTTTCCATCCCGATAGATTTCCAGTTTTGCTCCGGCCGCCTCCAGTTTTTTCAAAAATGCCAGATATCTTTGATGCCATTGATATTCCGTCATGTTTTCCAGATATATCCAATCCCTGGCATCAAGATCAAATTCATGAACATAATCATTCTGCTCAATTCTTTTTTTGATTTCTCCCATTGGAACGGAACCGTCAAATTCACGAATGATCTTTATGTAGGCTATCGCTTTATCATCTTTTTTGATCTTTATCTGAACGATACTCATCTCTTTCTCCTAACGCAAGTGCCGATTGCAGAGTTCAAGGAATTTGTCTTCTTCCATACCGAGCAGGTTATCTGTCTTCACATAATCCTCATCTGTAGGATCGATCGCAAATGGCGGCGTCATAGTTAAAATCCTCTTTTCTTCTAATGCAATAATTCTAACACATAATACCTTACGAAATCAACGCGTCCCTTCTTCCCAACAACTGGCTCCATCTTGCTGATATCAGCCGCGCATACAATAGCCCCGGCAAGCCATAGCATCCCAGTGCATATGCGTCATTCATCTCCACAAGAAGAGTCCTGCCGTCCCGCGTTACACAAATATCCATACTGCAAGCAGCCGGCCGTTCGTCCCATTCGGCAAAGGCTTCCATCATACTTTTCAGCACAGAACCGTCATAATGATACATAAATCCATCATAATCCGGTCGGACCAGGCTGCCATACGGTCTGACATCTACCAATCTGTCATAAATGATAAAGCCCCTCCACTCTGCCATAATGTCGATCGGCTCACTTACGATCACCTCATAATCCTCGTAACAGCTTCCGCATCCGATCAGATCAGAGAGATTACGGATGATCTTTCCTGTAAAAGCCTTATCCCTCGTCGGCTTCACGAAATATCCTGCCGACCACTTGGATTCATCCGCAGCGATACTGTTGATCGTATCCTTCCATACCTTCCTGCCCATAAATATCTTGAGTTGATCCGGATAATCCGGAATCTTCGGTACCACGCCGAACTTGTTGAATACGGATGTGCACTGATCGACATAATCGAGGACGATATCGTCCCGAGTCACATCATCATAGATATCCCTGATCTCATGGTAGGGAACCATCTCCGCCCCGAACTCCCGAAAGCCATACATGGCCTGCGCAATGTTCGCACTATGCGGGATCTCCATCTTCATCACGTTATCGTATCTTGTTTTTAACCATACTTTTCCCATAAAAATTCTATTCCCTCGTATTATATAGTCATACTCTTTTATAAATATATAAAAAACCGCTCACCCTGATCTTTCCCGGATAAGCGGTTTGGTTCCTCTGACTTTGTTCTGCATTTTTTGATCAGGTTATCCTATCGGAGGATTATTCTTCTTCAGTTCCTTATATTCTGCTCCGGTAAGTTTCTTCATGATCCCGCAATAGGGGCAGTGGATGATCTTGTAGCCTGTAAGAATGGGAAGTACAGGAATAAAGAATATGTGGAAGTATCCAACTTCTTTTGCAAGGGTTGCCCCAATCTTATGGCCGCAGTTTGTACAGTTCATCTCGCCAAGATCACTGACAGGTTTTATTTTTCTTTTTTCTCCATAATATATGATCATGCCTGTGCTCCTCCGCTTACTGTCATTCTTCCCTTTACTGCCGCGATCACATCCTTATATTTATCTATACCATTTCCGAAACGCGATAATCTCATCAGGTATCTGATGGAGGATGTGGTTTCCACAGCTAAGAAAAAATAAGAGTAATCATATTCGCCGCCTATGATATTTGTCCTGTAAAGATTTCTGATCGCGGATATCGGAAAGATTGTGAGTCCTGCTCCGATCCCAATATCGTGATAGCATAAAAAGGAATCGGTTACCAATGCACGAAGATCAGGAAATTCCATTGCTCCGGCGCCTCTTGCTTCAGCCTTGGCTGCTTCAAAGCAAGACGCGGACACCGGATCTTTCGCCAGCATTTTTTCGAGTTTCTTTAGATTCTTCGGACTTTCGTCCAACAGCAGTTCCTTGATACCTTTCATGTTCTTTCTCCGTTTTTTATACTCTTATCATGGAGTGCGTTTTTTGCGCGCCATAACGCCCTTTATATCATGTATAAATATCAGTGTCAAGTTATTCCGTGCCCGGTCCCGGAGTTGTATATTATTCTTTCCCATTCAATTTATCCTTCCACAACCTCTACCCTGCAGTAAGCATTATTAAAGTCTTCGTTATCAAAATCATCTACAAATTCGGATCTGACTTTATACGTGTTCCCGGATCCGGTATGAAGGGTATAAGTACCATCAAAAAATACCCCCTGTCCGCTGTAGAAGATCATCTGGTTTATGATCTGTATATATTCATCAACATTCTCGTTATCGGCATAAAGACTCAACTCCGGGCGCCCAAATTCAAGAACGCCTCTGGTATGGATCCAGCAGCGTCCATCGTCTTCCGAAAGAAGGATTTTGACATGATTCTGGGCGTTTACGTCCTTTTCAAAGAAACTCTCCGTCCATTCATTATCTGAATACAGCGAAAAAGTAAGCATATCCAGGATTCCGGCAGCTCCCTGTTCAAAGAACGCCTTACCAATGCCTATTACATCCCGCATATAATCGAGCCTGTCATCTTCTGCGATCTCACCCTGGATGACAACACAGTCTTCTGCTTCCCTGCACCGTGCAAGCAAATCCGGATTTTCCTCCTGAAGGATATCGCCAAGCGGTCCTTCAAAAAAGCCATTGATATAATCGGCATATTCACTGCGATTCAGCCAATTGAACTCAAGACCTTCCGGCATTCCTTCCACATGATGTCTGCTTGCAGAAACCTCCAGCTGGTCACCTCTTGCCCCGAATACTACAAAGAACAGAAACGGCTTGTAATTGATATCTTCATATTGTTCTCTTGCTATCATAACATTCTCTCCATACTTTATTTAATATCCATTCCGTATCATATATTATTGGGCGTCGCTTTTTTTCATATAGCAATATTCATAAATCTTCACAAATCCTACTTCTCCATTAATCTTTCACTATTTTTTCACTTTTTTCACAATACTTCAACCATTTTATTGCAAGAACACATGTTTGTGCATTTTGCCAATTGACGTTTCGGAACATTTGTTCTATAGTCATTTTTACACGATCAGTGAACATCAGTTCTTTTGCTTTTTTACTTTTAAAAAAATGTCATTCCACTTGGGATGCACTAAGGAGATTTTGAGTATGACTAAATACAGCGATATCATTGATCATCCGCACTATCAGTCAAAGACCAGACCGCACATGTCTATGTTGCAGCGCGCTGCACAGTTTGCCCCGTTTGCGGCTTTGTCCGGGTACGACGAAGCGGTTCATGAGACAGAACGCTTTACCGATGTGCGTGTGGATCTTGATGAAGATGAGATGGCTCTGCTCAACGACAAACTGCAATATCTCTATGTAGCGAAGGGCAGTCATCCGCACGTTTCTATCACGTACTTTGTGAAAGATCTGTCAAAAGAAGGCGGCTCCTATGAAACGATCACAGGAACCGTCAAGAATATTGACTCCGTTTTCTTTGCGGTGATTATGGACGACGGTACGCTGATACCGATCAAAGATATTTATGCGATCGAGATGTGAGACCATACAACAAACTCCAAACGTTGGTACCAGTCACTGGAACTTGCTATTTTTCGATTTACCCGCAACAGGACTTATACATCATCCTTCATAGCACTTCTGATTCTGCTTAAAGATTCAGGGGTAATGCCCAGATATGTCGCGATATGTTTTTGAGGAG
>CADBQK010000558.1 GCA_902796775.1 uncultured Lachnospiraceae bacterium | reverse complement strand
GAAGCAGGCGTTCCATTGCCTGAGATTCTTCTTCTGCACTTGTGAACTCTTTGAGTTTTGGCAGTTCTTCAAGAAGATATTCGAAATTGTATATTCCGCGTGAACTGATCATTCTTCACGGCTGATTAGACCACCCTTCACGGACAAACAGACCAGTCGTCACGGATTGCTGATCAGTTGATTCCCGTTCGCCAGCCTTGACAGCCCGCTTCTGCACAAAGAACTGTCTATGACGACGGGAACTCAGAAATATCAGTTGCGGCTGCGCCGCTGGGCAGCTGTTTTCAGCATACCCAGACGGCCAGTCTTGTTATTGCATATCAATGCCAGCAAGGCCAGTTCCCTTTGCAAGCCTCTTGTACCTTGACAAGATAATCGTGGAATTCCATAGGATCCCCGCCATTGTACATGATGTTCTTATAGAGTTCATAAGCCGATTCTCCTGAATACCTGCCGGTAAGGTGTGACAAGATATCCATACGGAGAAGTTCTCCTTCTCCTTCGGCCATGTATTGGCTGAGAAGATATCTCGTGCTAATGCATTCGAGTTCCAGGAACTGAATGTCGGCAACGAGTTTATCCACAAGCTCACAAAGGGCTATGACAGCTTCGCAACGATCTGAGCAGTCCACTTCGTTCAGAAGATCGTAGTACGCGATATTATCCATTGCCGTTCACCCCGCTTTCTTCTGCTTCCGCGAAAGCATGCCGTTTACGCATGGAGATACGGCCTTTGACTTCAATTGCATACTTGTTGTGTATGATTCGGTCCAGGATGCCTTCGGCAACCGCACTGTCTTCATCCTCCGCACGGTCACAGTCGATCCGGAAGTACCAGTCATCTGTATCATACTGTGTGCATAAAATCAGGGCACCTTTCTTACTGCAGGCCTCAATGATTTCCAACAAGTCATAGGATTCGGACTCCGGAAGTGGCCGCAGAAGCCATTCATCGATAATCAGCAGATCGAACTTTGCATAAGCTGTTTTCACCTTGTTTTGTGTATTCAGCGCTTTGGCAACGGCGAATTCATTTAGCAAATCCGGCAGGCTGACATAGCGTACTTTATATAGTTTTCTGCACGCCGCCACGCCAAGCGCGCTGGCAATGTATGATTTCCCTGCACCGGTAGCGCCCTTCAGGACAATGTGATGGTTCTCCCGGATATAGGCACAGGTGGCGAGCTTCGTAATAAGGCCCTTATCAAGCTCGCGGTCTTCATGATACTCAATGGCTTCAATACTGGCCGTTCCTTCACTGAACTTCGCATCCATTATCCGTTTCTTGATCGTGTTTTTTCTCCGGGATGCCTGCTCAGCATCGACCAGAAGGGCAAGACGGTCTTCAAAGGAAAGTCCCTTGTAGCGCTGCGGGTCTTCCAGCTGCGATTCCAGTTCCCTGGCCATACCTGGAAGCCGTAATGCGCGCAATGCTTTTACGGTTTCGAGATTGATCACTGCTCATCACCCCCTCTCCGGAACTGGTCAGCTCCGCGAGTAATACCTCGACTGCGGTGGACGGTCTTTGATGAAGAGGTTGATTTAACAGCCGCCGTTCCTGTTACAGGGGATTTCAGCAGGATGCTGATCCCCCTGATGGAAGGTGCGCCATTAAAGGTAAGGATCTGGCGGCAGGCTTCCTCGATGCGTTCCTTTTTGTAGCGGTCAGCGTATTTTTTCAGACTGACACAAGACTTGAACCCCTGCTCCGGAGCTCTGCCGGACTCCAAAAAGAAGCGTACAACCTTCTCGGTATTCGGTCCGACTGTACCTGCCCAGGACTGGAAATCATCTTTCGTATACGCCAGATACTGCCGGTGTTTTTCCGGCATATGGGAAAGCACCACGATCGGATCACGCCTGTGCTTCTGGTCTCTCGGATGTACAGCCACCCGATTTCCGTGAAAGAAGACCTCCACAGCGTCACGGGTCACGCGGACGCTGACCACCTCACCGATTAGATCATACGGGACAGAGTACTTGTTTAATCCATCGGTCACGGTATAATCAAGAAGAATCGTCTGATCTGACCAGACGGACGGTTCATACGGATTGGCGGGAAGTAGCTGCATGAATTCTTTCTCTTCCAGGAGGTAGGCCTCACGGCGGTTACCTTTCCGCTTTTTGAAGGGTTTGCCGTTCAGTAGCTCCAGTTTTTCCATCACAGCCTCTTTGGCATCAAAAAGGGAGAAGAAAGTATCATTACGCAGTGCCGCCAGAATCCAGGTGGATGCATAGGAGACCGTGCCTTCGGCATGGCTCTTGTCTTTGGGTGCTTTCACCCTGGCGGTGTTAGCGCCAGGAGATTTCAGCCACTCCGGGCCAGGTTATATTAGCCAATTTCAGCTAATCAAAAATCGCCAATGCATCATTTGGCTGGTTAAGCTTTCTTATTTCAGTAACGAATTGACAGGACTCACCTCAATTGGGAGCGTCTCTAACTTTTTGCCACGATAACTCTTACCTTTGAAGATGTAAACAGTGGCATCATCGAAGGCTCTGTCAAGTGCACAAAGCAAATCATCATCTTCATTAAAGTATCCTCGCCAGAGATTCGGAGACTTGTTGCTTGTGAAGATAATTGTGCCGGGACCTTCTTTTTGGTATCTTCGATCGATTACATCAAAAAACATACGTGTATTATCACGGTCGAAAACAGTACGTCCTATTTCATCAATGATAAGGCACGTTGGCTTAACAAGCCCGTTTATAACGGAGCCTTCTCTGCCTTGCTTTCGAGCGGTTGTGAGTTTCTGGTTTAGTTCGGATGCTTTCAAGAAATAAGTTTTAATTCCATTGCGGCAGCACTCATATCCAAAGGCCATCGCAAGATGTGTTTTACCGACACCTTGAGGCCCTATGAATGCCATGTTTTTATGGGCGTGTAACGCTGACAGTGTATGAAGTGTTTTTAATCTATCAGCGTATTTCCCATGAAACACTGAGAAATCGAAATTCTCGAAAGTTTTAGGGTGCTTTCTCGGAAGTCTGCTCAACTTTGTCAGCGTACTGATCATCGATTCCTGCTTCTTTTTCGCAAGATAGTCGAAGATCTCAAGAACAGCATTGAGCTGCTCGTTGTTATATTCCCGTTCGTCTGAAAGCAAGGCAAGCTCCGAAGCCTGAAACTCTATTTTTAAGTCAGCAGCTCGTTCTTGAATACGATAAAAGACGGTATCAGTCATCCCACAGTCCCTCCTCAAAGTTGAACTTCTCAAAGCCAGTATCTGGTTCCGGAAGGGCGACCTGCTGGAGTTTGACCTTTACTGGTGCAGTCGGCCATTCTTCGGGCTGCCGTGTTATATACTGATCTTTACAGAAACTGTCACGACGGCTCCAGGTAACATCGTGTTCTGCCAAAAGAGTTTTAAGATCAGCTGAGTAAATATAAACTGTGAATTGATGACGCCTGACCCTGCAAGTCCTTGTTTTATAGGTGCAGGGAACGCCAAAACGTCTGCCCTCATAATTCACGAAACCGTCAAAGGAGATTCTGCGCTCTGGGCATAGATAGAACTGCAATTCCTCTGTCATTACCAAAACAGAAGCTGTATTCATACATCCATACGCATGGATTTCATCCGGAACACAGTCAACAGCTTTGTGGTAAATGCCGTTTTGTCTGCTGCACCATCGCAATGCCTCCATGTTCAGCTCGGTCACATTTGAAAAGGGTCTGCCAACAAGAAAGTTGTCCTTGACGAAGCGGATCAGTCGTTCAACTTTGCCCTTCGTAAAGGGATGTCTGGGTTTGCACAAAACAGTTCGAAAACCGACAACTCTCATGAAATCCTCATATTCATGGTTCCAGATGGGATGTCCGTTTTCGTCACGTCGGGTAACAACGCTTTTCATGTTGTCTGTTAACACACTTTTGGGTACTCCCAGAAACGCAAATGCATGAATCATTCCAATAAAAAGGTTTTCTTGCTTCGCATTTGGAAAAAATTCAATGTACCTTTTACCGCAGTGATGACAGATCATGGCAAAACAGGCAACGCGAAAGCTGGAACCTGGATCCGTCTCTACATTAACAAATCCCCAGTCCATCTGGTAGGATTCACCGGGCTCTGTATTGTATCGTCTTCCCCGGTTACCCTGCGGAGCCACCTGCTGGCGGGGTGCAGGCAGCAGATCTTTATGATCGGTAATGTATTTTTTTAAGGTGCTTTTGCTGCCTTCATAACCAAGGTCAGAAATCATCGGATAAATAACTTCCGAGTTTTTCACGCCTTTTCTAAGAAACTCATCGACAACTCCGGTAAAACCGGATAATACGGTCGTTTCGGATTTTATTCCGGTGCGCCCATGCGGTTTAACAACGAATCCATTGTTCTGCAGTGTGCGAAGTTTGCTGCGCGACAGGCCAGTCTTGCGTTCAAGCTCAGCGAGGTTTATGTGATCGGGATCAAACTTATTTCCCAGTTCATGCTTTATATCCTCAATAGCCTGTGTTATGATTTCTTGTAAGTCATTACTTTTTGCTTCTTCGTGCATGATCCTCCTTTCATGATGCATTGGCTACCATCATTGTAGAAGGAAGAAGAGCAAAAAGTAATGGCTATTTTATTTTGGCTAAGATTGGCTAAATTTGACTGGCTCGGAGTGGCTATATTAACTCGGCGCTAACAGCGGGAACGATTGCGGTGCCATAGTGATCCGCAAGCTCTGTATAACTGCGGTTAATGATGGTATCAAGCCTGGTATTTTTTGTGACACCGGCTTTTAAGTTGTCAGGGATCAAAAGTCTCGGCACACCAGCGAAGTATTCGTAGGCATGCACATGGCAAAGCAGCCAGTTTTCTGACTGCATGTCGTTGCAGAGTTCTGCATATGCATAACAGCTGCAGGGAAGTACGGAGACAAACAAGTAAGCCGGTACAGTTTCTCCGGTTACAGGATCTGTGATCGGAAGCGTTCCGCCCGCCCAGTCGACTTCCATGGCGTCTCCAGGCTTATGGTGGATTCTCATCGTGGCTTTGGATTTCCTGGCCCAGCTGCGGTAGATCTCACAGAACTGGGTGTACTGGTAAGCTACACGCCCAGCACCGGCACATTTAACCTTATACTCTTCATGAAGAAGTGTAAGATTGACCCCCTTTTTGGCCAGTTCAGCATGGATGTAGGCACAATCCGGATCCATGTAGATCTGTGCTTTCTCCAACCGTTCCGGATAAAGCAGTTCATAGAGCTTCTGGTTGGTGAGTTCCTCTTCGAGAGGCCAGCTGATTTCTTTCTCAGCGGCAAGCTTCCCGACTTCCCGGATCGTATTTCTGGAGCTGTGGAGCGCTTCAGCGATCTGGGTGTAGTTATACTCGAGGCTTAAGAGCCTCAGGATTTCGCGATAATCTACCATGATCATCGTCCTCCTTATATGATAGTCACACATATGTGTGCCTCTACCATTATAAAAAGAACGAAAAGGCGGGTGATCACTTCTCCGAGACAAATGATCTATACTTCCGTCAAGGATGATCTATTTCCCCGTGAAGGGTGATCTATTTCGCCGTGAGGTTTGATCTTTTCGTCCGGAATATACAGAAATAGTGATAGATATGCAGGTTGTTTGCCCGGGCTGTTTCTACGAGACTGTAGATGACTGCACTGGCATTGGCGCCAGAGATGGT
>CADBQK010000557.1 GCA_902796775.1 uncultured Lachnospiraceae bacterium | reverse complement strand
GATAACCTTCAGCACGAAATTTTCGTTCAATTGCTGATCCAGCCTGTCCGTTTCGTCCTGCTATAAATATCTTGTTTTCTTTTTTCATCATCCTATGCCTGTCCCCCTTGTTCTATTATTGTTAACTTCCTGAAAAATTAACTCTCGTTCTCTTCCGAATCTTCCTGGTGAGGGATTTTTGCCAGTAGACTGATGGCATCCCGATAGCTCAATCCACTCTTATGGAAGGCTGCAAGAAGTTCCTTGTCCAGTTCCTCATCCCGGATCTGCATCAGTTTGTCCAGGACTTCCAACTCCGCTTCGTAACGCGCTTTATGTTTTGAAACGACCTGCTTCTGTCGATCGATCTTTTCATCGATTGTTATCGTTCTGCGAGCCATGCTGCAACCTCCTTGCTGCGATCTGGATCAGTTGATCGTTGATTGCGATTGCTTCTTCCTTGATATTCGCTGCTGATATATTAAAAGCCTTCAAAATGTCCTTCTGCCTTGCGGTTACGGAATTATTCAGACGATAATTCCGATCGGACTGCTGAATGATCTCAATTTTGTCCAGTTCTTTGATCGCAGCAGGAACCGTGAAGTAGTTTCTCTTCTTATCTGTTGCTTTTATGAAAGACTTCAGATAAGTGTAGAAACGGTTTCGAATAATCAGTGCGACGAATTCCAGGAATATCTTTGCATGACACGGTTCTGTCGTGTAGTTTCGGATGGCGCTGTTACCCAGGTATGATTTATCCCCGCGGAACAGCTTTTCAGAAGCATCTCTGCTACGATAGAGATCCAAGGCTTCTTCTGCCGTCATTTTATCCGACGTAACGAGGACGAAATACCCGCACAGCTGTATATCTTGCGTGATCACCTCCGCTTTTTCTTCGGCATACATGAACTTCTCGTTTTTCTTCCCCTGATTCATGTAAACCAGGTTGAAATACTTGGTGTAGGATCTGTTGAGATTGGAGAGCTTCTTCCGCTCGCATTTCCTCAGAACCATTGCCATCTGATCGATCTTTGATTCCAGGCGGTCCCTTTCTCCGGCTTTCTTTCCGTCATTATAATAAATATGGAAATAACGATCCTTCTCATCTGACGGAAACAGTTTTCCCGATACCGTAATTCCGTTTACCTTATGGCTTCGAATGGTGAATTCTCGTTTATCTTCAAAGGTGCCTCGGACGCCCAATACAAGCTCCCGTACCAAGGCTCTCATGCCCTTAACCATGATGACAAAGCTATAGCCGTTTTTATCCATGAATCGGATATTCTCTCGGCTGAAGTATCCCCGATCAAGGATAAATCCAACATGGCGATAACCATATCCCTTCGCCTTTTCCAGCATGATCTGGAGCTGCGTAACGTCCACTATGCTGCCGGGATAATCCTCGTAGAACAGTGGCACTGCATTATTGCAGTCATATGCGATCGAATATCCGATCACCGGCTGACCTGTGTCAACCTTTGGATGTCCGTACTCAACCAGTTCGATCTCTCCGGACTGGCAATCCTTGTTGGTTGAATCGTAAGAAATGTAGATCTTCTGACGATGATCGGTTTTCTCATTCCACTCGTTCAGGAACTGTATGCTCTGATCCCTCGTAATGCTCCCAAGAAAATCCGAAACCTTTGTGTCGCTGTACATCCGCATGTTCTCGGTAAACAGAGGATGATTGTAGGCGTAATCAGGATAGTACTGCCCCGCATTGTTCTCTGTGATGATGGAGTACAGTACCAAATCCAGAAATAGCCCGCTATCTTCTCCTATGATCCTGTCAGCCATCTCATCCAGATGATACTCAGCAATGATTCTGCAAAGAACAGCGTATGCCCCGATCCGCAAGCAACTGCTACGGTAGGTCTCATCTCGTTCCTCCGGTAGATCAATCTCCGGAAAGAAACGAAGAAAGTTGTGGTTAGGGTACATCATTCCGGGCTCATCAGGCACACATTTACCGACGGAGGTTCCGGATGGTTTCGAATACTTCTTTTCAGCGCTGTACGTCCTGCTAAAAGTGTAGTAAATGTAGGTGGTTCCCTTGATGGTTTTGGTTGTCAGTCCCGGAATGTTTTGAGGGATTTTTATCTTGGCTTCCAAGTACATTGCGGCACCTCCTTAGAGAGTTAATTAACTCTCTAATATGATACCACAAAAGCATTGGAAATGCAACTAAAAAATGGCCTCTGGCCATTGAAAAACAAGGGAACTTCAACGATTCGATCGATGAGTGTTAAAGACGAGAGTTAATTATGCGGGAAGTTCACATTAATGTACACAAAGCCCATATTCCATGTCATGTCCAAACGGGTTATTCTCCTCGAAAACTCACAGTGATCATATCCCGCAATGTCTCATATATTCCCTCTGCATCAATCTTAAATTCTCGATATAAATACGGCGCATG
>CADBQK010000556.1 GCA_902796775.1 uncultured Lachnospiraceae bacterium | reverse complement strand
TTGAGGGCTCTTCCGGGAGAAGCTGCGGCATCATCGGCATGAGTTATGAACGCAGCGAAGGTCAGGTCGAAATCGGGGCCATGGGCCTGGGCAGCATGGGGTTTGCGCTTCCTGCTTCCATCGGGGCCTGCATCGCCTGCGGCAAACGTCGAACCATTACTCTCGAGGGCGATGGCAGCCTTCAGCACAATTTGCAGGAATTGGCGCTCGTTCAGGGGTATGGTCTTCCTCTGAAACTGTTTGTTCTGAATAATAACGGCTATGCTTCTATTGCCGTGATGCAGGACAACCACTTTCAGAGCCGCTATGCAGGCTGCAGCAGAGAAAGCGGGGTGTTCTGCTGCGACATGAAAAAACTGGCAGATCTCTATGACCTGAAATATTGTGCGATCCACGAAGACGCAGAAATCGGACCGGTTTTAGACATGGTTCTGGCTGACGATACGCCCGTCCTCTGCGAAATCTTTGCCGATTATACCTTTGACGAGATTCCGAAAGCAATGACGCGTGTCAATCCCGACGGCAGCCTGTCATCGTCGGTTCTGGAAGATATGTTCCCGTTTCTGCCCAGAGAAGAAACGGAAAAATGGCTGAGCATAGCCGAGTGAGGGAAGAATCGTGAAACGCATCATCGTTGTTGGTCTGGGATCTATGGGAAAACGCAGAATTCGACTGCTTCAGCAAATGGACAGTTCCCTCCTGATCTGCGGTGTGGATGAGAAACCTGACCGCAGAGCAGAAACGGCAGACCAGTACGGCATATCGTGTTTCTCATCCGTATCTGAAGCCGTCGCCGAAGTGTCCCCCGGTATGGGACTTGTCTGCACATCCCCATTGCCCCACAGAGCCATTATAACCGATTTGCTGCAGCGGGATATGCATGTCTTTACTGAGCTTAACCTGATCAGTGACGGTTATGAAGAGATGATAGCCTTATCAAAGAAAAAAGGGAAAGTTCTGTTTCTGTCTTCTCCGTTCCTGTACCGCAGAGATGTTCAATACCTGATCAGCCACAGCAGGGAACAGCCGGTGAATTATATGATTCACACAGGACAGTATCTTCCGGACTGGCATCCGTGGGAAAACTATCAGGATTTCTTTGTCCATGATGTAAGAACCAACGCCTGCCGGGAAATCATGGCGGTTGACCTCCCTTGGATTCTGACGGCCTTTGGCAGGGTGACGGATCTTCATGTGCGCAAGTCGAAAAACTCATCTCTGGACCTGAACTATGAAGACAATTATATTTTGTCAATGGAACATGAAAGCGGAAGCAAAGGTGTGTTTGTCTGCGATCTGCTTTCCCGCAAAGGCGGCCGCAGTGCAGAGATCATCTCGGAAAACATGTATTTGAGCTGGCAGGGAACTCCGGACAGCCTGACCCGCTGGGATCCTGTGACGGGGAAAATGGCGCCGGTTACGACCTATACAGAGACCCTGGATCATCAGGCGGCGTATGCGTCCAACATTATTGAGAATGCTTATCGGGAAGAATTGGAGACTTTCTTCCGCGCCGCTGACAGGACAGCGGAAATCCCCTATACCTTTGAGGATGATCTGTATACCGTTGGATTGATTGACCGCATTGAGGGAAGATCATGAAAGTATGTTTTATTGGTCTGGGATCGATCGGGACGCGGCACTGCATGAATTTGACAGCAATCTGCAGGACTGAGAAGATCCCGTTGACGATCCATGCACTTCGCACCTCCGATCGCCCCTTACAAGAACCGCTCAGTGATATGGGCATTCATTCGCTGCGTTCTTATGAAGAGCTGGATTCCGATTATGATGCAATCTTTATCACCAACCCTACTTCACAGCATTACAGCACCCTTCAGCAGGCAAAAGACAAAGCGAAATGCTTTTTTATTGAAAAACCTGTTTTTGACACAGAGATTCCGGATGCAGAAAACCTTTTGAAAAAGGATACCATCACATATGTGGCGGCACCGCTGCGCTATACCGGTGCGCTGCAAAGTGCCAGGCTGTTTGTCGAAAATCATCGCATTTTCTGCGCCCGGGCGATCAGTTCAAGCTATCTTCCCGACTGGCGGCCCGGGATGGATTACCGGCAGGTTTACAGCGCCCGCCGGGAACTGGGAGGCGGTGTTTCCATTGATCTGATCCATGAGTGGGACTACCTGTCAATGCTTTTTGGC
>CADBQK010000555.1 GCA_902796775.1 uncultured Lachnospiraceae bacterium | reverse complement strand
GATGGAACAACTGTTGTTTACGGAGCGATTCTTGATTGTACGGATCTGTCGACAGGTGTATTCCGGAAACATCTGCATTATCCATGCAGCTTCATCCACGATCCGGATGGTGCGGCTCTCAGTGAGCTTTGGTGTTCTCCGGATCTGAAGGACGCGGTATATCTGTCTCTCAGCCGGCATCTTGGAGGTTCGATCATTTCCAATCGCCAGGTTCAGCCGGGCAAACACGGTCACAGCGGAACCTTTGAGCACATTCAGGTAAGCATGGAAGGCAAACCCTGCTATTGCGGCAAAAGAGGCTGCGCCGAAACGATCTGCTCTATGGGAGCTCTTGTCGGTGATGAGGATCCGGACCGGTTTTTCGAAAAAGTCAGGCATATGGAAGAGGACGCATATGACAGATGGCATACTTATCTGTCCTATTTAGCCAGATTGATCTGCAACCTGCATCTGGTCCTGGATGTAGACTTTATTCTGGGCGGGCACCTGGCTCCTTACTTCACAGAGAAAGATATACAGTATCTCTATAATGAAGTTAGAAAACTGTCTCCGTTTTATGATGTGGACGATTTTATCAAAATCAGTAAAATGCCTTCTCACAATATAACGGTAGGTGCAGCTCTTCCATATATTATAAAGTTTTTGAACAATATTGACGGGTAATCCGGCAGGCGCTGCCGCCGTAATCCGAGCAGAAAGAAACGGTACAGCTCCTGATTTTTATTATAGGCCAATCGTATATATAAGGCATTGTTTAATTCATTTATACAATCAGCTGAGGTTTATGTCAATGAAAACTAGGCACAAATAGCTTATTTTTATAAAAGAATACTAAAGAACATAAATATACAGAAAAAGCACTCTGTTTCAGGAGTGTTTTTTCTATTTATTATCATCTGATTATTCCCGGCTGATATTTTGGCGTTCAGGCAATTAAAACCAGGAAAGATGAAATATGGCGAATCTGTTTTGTAAATAATCAGTTTTTTACCGCCGTATTTCTCTTAATTTGCAGATTTTCCTGTCATAGGTAAAGATACCGTTTGTCTCTTCTTCGATGTCCGACAGCTGAGTATAAACAGCTCCGGACAGGCCATCCTCTTTCAATTCCCCAATTTCATCCATCAGGCTGTGGAATGCATGCGGATATTCCTCTTCGGAATACGTATGGTATCCATATACCTCGCTGCTCATACTGTGTCCTTCAACATTGCAATTGTATCCTCCGTACTCAGAAAGTACGCATGAGCGCGCTCCATGGCAGTCTTCTTCAACTCTGAGTTTACGGAAATAATTGTGTATACTCCTGATATCTCCGCCGCCCTGGTCAAACCACCCGCTGGCGTGGTCAATGGGGCGTGTCGGATCTTCTTTTCTGATCAAGTCTGTGATCCTGAGCGCATCAAACTGTCCCCATCCCTCGTTAAATGGAGTCCAAAGTCCGATACAGGGACAGTTATACAGATGCCGGATCATCCGGATGAGATCCTCCTCAAACACTTTTCGTGCCGCCTCGCTGCTTCTGGATAAAAGCGCATACCGGTTATCGCGCAGGTGATCCGTAATGGCCGGTACGATATTGGGAAGATAGGTTTCCAGGAGCTTATTGACCGGTCCGCCTCCATTTACCATATCCTGCCATACGATCATGCCGATTCTGTCGCAATGATAATACCAGCGCAGAGGCTCCACCTTAATATGCTTCCGGATCATATTAAATGAAAGCTTCTTTATCTCCCGGATATCAAATATCATAGCCTCGTCTGACGGAGGCGTCATCAGGCTTTCCGGCCAGTATCCCTGGTCCAGGACTCCATGGAAAAAGTATGGTTTCTCGTTGAATGTCAGGCAGGGTCTTCCTTTTTCATCTGTCCCTGTCCCGAAACTGCGCATGGCGAAGTAAGCATCGGCACTCTCCTCTCCTGCCTGGATCTTCAGGGGATACAGGTAAGGATCCTCCGGAGTCCAAAGTCTGAGATCCTGAACAGGAAGCATGATCTGTGCATTTATGTCATTCCCGCTTTTGACAGGGCAGGCATTATAGATGTTATGTGAATTGATACTAGCCGTACATGTATTATCAGTGTAGGCAGTGTTGTTAAAGTATACAGATCTTCCCTCACAGGTCAGACATATCTGTGGGAAGTCATTTCGTGCATCCGGATTACGTTCATCTCTGAAAGTAAGGCTGAGAAAAACCTGCCGGTTCCGGATATCGGGTGTGATCCTAAGCGACTTCAGGTACAGTTCCGGCACTTCTTCCAGCCATACTGTCTGCCAGATCCCGCTCTGAGCATGATAATACATTCCTCCAGGGGATAAAGTCTGCTTTCCCCGGCAGGCATTACTCTGATCTGTATCGTCACGGACACAGACGATCAGTTCATTTTCTCCATCGCTCACGTAGTCTGTAACATCAAAGGAAAAAGGCAGGTAGCCATTTGCGTGATCTCCCGCTTTTCTGCGGTTCCAGTATACACGGCACCTCTCATCAACTGCACCGAAATGCAGAAGCAGGCGTTTCCCATCCGGAACCTCTAAGTCTTTGATGAGACAGCGGTACCAAAGCTTTTCTCCGGGCATAAGTGTACGTTCTACGCCGGAGCGCCTGGTCTCCGGGGAATAAGGAACAAGGATCCTGCCATCCGGACAGAAAGGATCCTGAAAGGCTTCAGATGCCGGGCGGATGGCGTACTCCCACCAGCCGTTGAGAGATCTCCACTTATCTCTTTTGAGCTGCGGGCGGGGGTACTCCGGCAAAGGCACTGCACCCGGGCTGTCATCCACACCCTCGCTCCATACTGTGCACAATGTCCTGACCTCAGAATACTTTTTCCTCCTGTTTTTTCCCAGCTGTAAAGTCGAAATTGCATCCCCTAAACGCATCGCAGGCACACCTCATCTCTTATTACGGTTTTCAGTTTGAATAGATCCATACACCAGCCGGAAAGTATGGTTTCCTAACCCGGGATTGTGCGGGTAAAGGAAAGACGCTTCCGGCTTCATTATCATGATTTGTTTGTAATATAGCAAAAATCCAGGGATATCTCAATCTGCAATTTACTCGTCTATTCCATTTGAAAACATAAAAAATATATACAATTTCGGCAATTCTTGACGAAAAAATGCATATATTATATAATTGCATTAATACCGCTTTCAAGTCAGCAATGAGTATTGGATTTCATCATGGTCAAATGAAAGCTTTTTTTGTTGCTTTCATTCACTTATAGCTCATAAAAGGAGGAGAAAAATGAAGAACCTGGAGAGAGTAATGCTTGCACTTGCAGCATTCTCATTGGCTATCACACTCTTTCTTGCCAGACCAGCAGAAGCAAAATCGGCAATATGGAGAGTCGAGACAGCAAAAAACTACTATAAAGACTCTGAATCTGAAGATACTAACAAATGGATCCTTAACTATATAGAAGAGAATAAATATAATAATAAAGGAAAACAGTTAACCAGTACCACGACATATTATTCAGAAGGCAAGCCGACAGGTGATGTTTATTTAACAACATATGAGTACAATAAAAAGGGAAAGATCAAATCTGAAAAAACAGAATTGAACGGGAAGGTGACCCGCTCAGATGTTTATTCTTACAAAGGAAAACGTTTATCGAAAGAAACCACTGAAGAATATACAGCAGATGGGAAGCTTGACTCTAAAATAGTCAGGAAGTACAAAGATAATAAGATCAAATCAATTACCGAGTATCAGAAGGGATCCAAAAAGTATAGTACCAAAAATGTATATACTTATAAAAAAGGAAAGCTGAAAAAAGTAAAAACCTATAAATATAAGGATAAACTGGACAGAACAACTACATTTAAATATGATGGCAGGAAAAAAACGACTGCCAAAATAACTTTCAAAAATGGAAAAACCAGGACGAGCGTTACAGAATATACTTATGATAAGAAAAAACTGGTCAAAGAAAAACATACCGATAACGATGGCTTCATCTATATCGTTGAGTATAATAAGAAAGGGGACCAGACAAAGCTGAGATTAGAGTATGCGGATGGTGATGTTTATGAATATCATTACGATAATAAATATGACACGAACAATCATTTGATCGAGACAGTAGAACAGGAATATGATAAAGATGATAAGCTGAAGGGTGCTTCAAAAACCGTATATTTCTGGAGATGCTTCTAGGTCTTAGGCAGATAGTGAGACAGGGAATGATCCCCTGTCTCATTTTCGTTTAATAAAAAAGGAGACAGAGAATCATTCCCTGTCTCCGGGTTCATTATTTATTGTAGTTGACGATCTGGCCGAAATCAGCTTTAAGTGCTGCGCCGCCGATGAGTCCGCCGTCGATATCGGGCTGTGCCAGAAGCTCTTTGCAATTGCCGGCGTTCATCGAGCCGCCGTACTGAATGCGGATTGCTTCTGCTGTTTCACTGTCATAGATCTCAGCAATGGTATCGCGGATTGCCTTGCAGACTTCCTGAGCCTGCTCGGTTGTTGCGGTTTTGCCAGTACCAATCGCCCAGATGGGCTCATAAGCGATGACACTGATCTTAGCCTGGTCGGCAGTCACATTCTGGAAACCAACCTTAACCTGCTGGCGGATGAAATCCATCGTCACGCCCTGCTCTCTCTGCTCAAGAGACTCACCGCAGCACATGATCGGGATCATGCCATGCTCGAAGATCTTAAGCATCTTTTTATTGACATCTTCGCTGGTCTCATGGAAATAGCCTCTTCTCTCAGAGTGACCGATGATGACATACTTTACACCTGCATCAACAAGCATAGCCGGAGAAATTTCGCCGGTGTAGGCACCGCTCTCCTCGAAATATACATTCTCTGCACCGACAGCAACGTTAGTACCCTTTACAGCCTCAGCAACGGTCGTAATATCGATTGCAGGTACACAGAAAGCAACATCAACATCATCATTCTTAACCAGCGGGATCAGCAGCTCGCAAAGAGCCTTAGCCTCGCTGGGAGTCTTGTTCATCTTCCAGTTACCTGCAATAATCTTCCTGCGCATATTCACAAATCCTTTCCAAGACAAATATTGTTGTAATTACATATTGTTTTTAGTATCCGTTAGGTCCGCAATATCCCCTGACGGAACGTAAAAATACGCCGGTACTTAGTGCGCAGCCTGTATAAGACAGGCTGCACACTTATGTACCGCTGCGTATTTTTCCGAGCGAAAGCGTGTCCGGAACGGGGATATAAGGAGCGCCTCTACTTATCGCTTGCTGCCGCTACACCCGGAAGCTCTTTGCCCTCCAGAAACTCGAGGGAAGCACCGCCGCCGGTTGAAATGTGAGTCATCTTATCACCAAAACCAAGCTGGTTGACTGCAGCTGCAGAATCACCGCCGCCGATGATCGTCAGAGCATCAGTATCTGCCAGAGCCTTAGCTACTGCTATTGTACCGGCTGCAAAATTCGGCATTTCAAAAACACCCATAGGTCCGTTCCAAACAACGGTCTTAGCATCTTTTACAGCTGCTGCAAAGATTTCCTGTGTCTTCTCACCGATATCCAGACCCTGCCAGCCATCTTCGATCTTGCCGGCATCGACAGTCTTTCTGTTGGCATCATTATCAAAAGCATCAGCAACAACAGTATCTACAGGCAGGAGCATCTGAACGCCCTTATCAGCTGCTTTCCTGATCATCTCATTAGCATAATCCAGATAATCATCTTCGCAGAGAGAGCTGCCGATCGTGCCGCCCTGTGCCTTCATAAAAGTATAAGCCATACCGCCGCCGATGATCAGTGTGTCTACTTTCTCAAGCAGGTTGTTGATAACGGAAATCTTGCTGGAGACCTTGGAGCCGCCCAGGATCGCTACGAAAGGACGAGCCGGATTGTTCACCGCATTCCCGAGGAAATCGATCTCTTTCTGCATCAGATAGCCGACTGCAGCAGTCTGTACATACTTTGTTACGCCTACGTTGGAGCAGTGTGCCCTGTGAGCAGTGCCAAATGCATCGTTGACATAGATGTCGCAGAGGCTGCCCAGCTCTTCGCTGAAGGTATCGATATTCTTCTCTTCTTCTTTCCTGTAACGGGTATTCTCCAGGAGAATGATATCCCCATCCTGCATAGCTGCAACAGCAGCCTTAGCATTCGGGCCGACAACCTCAGGGTCAGCTGCAAACTTTACTTCCTTGCCGAGCAGCTCGGAAAGACGGACGGCAACAGGTGCCAGAGACAGCTCAGGCTTAGGCTCGCCCTTCGGCTTGCCAAGATGGGAGCAGAGGATCACGCGGCCGCCATCACCGGAGAGCTTCTGGATCGTGGGCAGAGAGGCAACAAGCCTGTTCTCATCCGTAATCTGTCCATCCTGCAGAGGAACATTAAAATCGCAGCGGCAAAGGACTCTCTTGCCTTTTACATCAATATCATCAACAGATACTTTGTTTAACATTTTTATTCTCCTTGTCTTCTCTTTCAGAAAAGGGGTCCGGCCCTTATTTAAGGCCGGACCCCGCCAGGGTTCAATAATTCAATCTGTATTAAACTTCTTCAGCTTATGCAAGCTCAGCGAAGTATTTGATCGTCCTTACCATCTGGCTGGTGTAGGAATTCTCATTGTCATACCAGGAAACAACCTGTACCTGGAAAAGGCCATCGCCAACTTTGGAGACCATGGTCTGGGTGGAATCAAACAGAGAACCAAATCTCATGCCGATCACATCAGAGGATACGATCTCATCTTCGTTGTAGCCGAAGCTCTCGTTTGCAGCAGCCTTCATAGCAGCATTGATGCCCTCTACAGTTACATCATCCTTCTTGACAACAGCGGTCAGGATAGTGGTAGAACCGGTCGGAACAGGAACACGCTGAGCGGAGCCGATGAGCTTGCCGTTAAGATCCGGGATAACAAGGCCGATTGCCTTTGCAGCGCCGGTGGAGTTCGGAACGATATTGACTGCTGCTGCCCTGGCCCTTCTAAGGTCACCCTTCCTGTGAGGACCATCCAGAACCATCTGGTCACCGGTATAAGCATGGATGGTGGACATGATACCGCTCTGGATCGGAGCATAGTCATGAAGAGCTTTTGCCATCGGAGCGAGGCAGTTGGTAGTACAGGAAGCTGCGGAAATAACAGTATCCTCAGCCTTAAGAGTATCATGATTTACGTTGAATACGATAGTCGGAAGATCGTTGCCTGCAGGAGCAGAAATAACAACTTTCTTTGCGCCGGCCTTGATATGAGCCTCAGCCTTAGCCTTGGAAGTATAGAAACCGGTGCACTCAAGGACAACATCTACGCCCAGATCGCCCCAGGGAAGAACGCTGGCATCTGCCTCTTTGTAAATAGTGATCTTGTTGCCATCGACTACAATGGAAGCACCATCTTCGCCAACAGATACTTCATGATCATATCTGCCCTGAGAAGAATCATATTTCAGAAGATGCGCAAGCATCTTGGGATCGGTAAGATCGTTAATAGCTACTACTTCGTACCCCTCTGCCTCGAACATCTGCCTGAAGGCAAGACGGCCAATACGTCCGAAACCATTAATAGCAACCTGAACTGCCATAATTGTACACCCTCCTAAAATTAAAATTATTGATATAGATCTGCGGCTGGATGCATTCCGATATGCCTGCCGCACTGTTACCTATTGTAGCTGATTT
>CADBQK010000554.1 GCA_902796775.1 uncultured Lachnospiraceae bacterium | reverse complement strand
ACGATATTGCTGTGCCCTTTCAAACGCTCCATGATGACAAATTCGTTGATGATTTCATCCGTGACACTTCGGAAGTATTCCTCCACCTCCGCCTCATTCATAAGATCAGACCTGACGTTATCCAGTTCTGCCTGATCTTTGGGAATCGATATGATTTTTAAAGCTGATTCAAAGGTTCGCCCGAAATCTTCCCGCTCGATCCGGAAGACCTCCCCGTAGGAGCCTTCTCCGATCTTCTGTTTTATATGCCATTGAGGCCATACCTTATGCAGAACCCTGCTTCTTTCTTCTATTAACATGACTGTCTCCCTGTGCCAAAAGAGTTGATTCTTCCTGATATTGTATTATATCATAAGAGACAAATGTTGTTAAGATGTTTCATACATAAGCAAAAAAAGTTACATTTACAAGTAAATAAAACTGCATACAGCAAAAAAGTCGCTGTAAAAATAAATAAATACATTTACATCCCTGTTTCCTTTGACTATAATGTATATGTTGTTATTATAAAATCCCATAATTCGGCGTTTCGCCGGTATATCATTTAAAAGGAGAGCAGGAATCATGAAAATTTTAGTTATCAATTGCGGCAGCTCATCTCTGAAGTATCAGGTTATCGATTCAGAAACAGAACATGTCCTTGCCAAAGGTTTATGCGAGAGAATCGGTATTGACGGCGTTCTTACCTATCAGCCGGCAGGCCAGGATAAGATCAAATATGAAGCAGCTATGCCCGCACATCGTCAGGCAGTAGAACTTGTATTAAAACAGCTTACAGATCCGGAGAATGGTGTTCTTACTTCCATCGATGAGATTGATGCTGTAGGTCATCGTATGGTTCATGGCGGAGAGAAATTTGCCTGCTCAACCTTACTGAACGACGAAGTTCTTCAGACAGTAGAAGAACTTAACGATCTTGCACCGCTTCACAATCCTCCGACACTGGTAGGTGTTCGTGCTTGCAAAGAAATCCTTCCGGATACTCCTATGGTCGGCGTATTTGATACCGCTTTCCATCAGACAATGGAGCCAAAGGCATTTATCTATGCACTTCCTTATGAGTATTATGAGAAATACGCTATGCGCCGTTATGGCTTCCACGGAACTTCTCATCGTTTCGTAGCACAGAGAACTGCTGAGCTTATGGGCAAAAAGCCTGAGGATATCAAAGTGATCGTATGCCATCTGGGTAACGGTGCTTCCATCTCTGCAGTAAACGGCGGCAAATGTGTGGAGACATCCATGGGACTTACTCCTCTGGAAGGTCTGATCATGGGAACCCGTTCCGGCGATATCGATCCTACCTGTATCGAATATATCGCACACAAAGAGAACATCTCCATGGAAGAAACTTTTGAGATCATCAACAAGAAATCCGGCGTACTTGGTATCTCCGGTGTTTCCTCTGACTTCCGTGATCTTGAGGAAGCAGCCAATAACGGCAACAAGAGAGCAGCTCTTGCACTGGATGCTTTCTGCCATCATGTGACCAAATATATCGGAAGCTATGTTGCAGTGATGAACGGTGTGGATGCTATCGTATTTACCGCAGGTATCGGTGAGAACGCTCCTGGAGTACGTGCTCAGGTTATGGAGAACTTCAAATATCTCGGCATCGAGATTGATCCGGTTAATGACTCCATCCACGGTGACGAGCAGATGATTTCCACTGCAGATTCCAAAGTGAAAGTATTCGTAGTACCGACCAATGAAGAGCTTGCCATCTGCCGCGACACTGTTGAGATCGTGACAAAAGAGATCGTTACGGAAACAGTAAAAAAGGTATTAGGCAAATAATTAACTGATTTATCTTAAAATGAACGGCTTTGGCTTTCCAGAGCCGTTTTTTTTATGGTATATTCTATGATAGATTCATAAAAATTTACCGGATTGGAGCACGAAGCATATGAAAAACAAACTGCATCTGTACGGAACACTTGGACCGGCCTGCTGTGAGAAATCCCTTCTCAAAAAAATGTTTGCGGCCGGGATGACAGGTGTTCGCCTGAATCTGTCCCATAAAAGTCTGGATGAATGTTCCTCATGGCTTGCCGAGCTTTCCATGGCTGCGGAGGAATATCACATCATTCCTGATCTTCTCGTGGATCTCCAGGGACCTGAACTCCGAATCGGAACATTGGAGAAGGATATTCTCTGCCAGAAAGGCAATGTATTCCAACTGTTGCCGGACGACGGAGCCGTTGCCGACGGCAATGCCATCCCCGTCCCTGAAACCCTGTTGTCTGTTTTAGAACCTGGCATGCTCTTAAAACTCAATGATGGCCGGATCCTCCTTCAGGTAAAAGAGGTGGATTCCAGTGGAGGGCTTAGTGCCGAAGTGCTAAGAGAAGGTCCTCTTTCCTCCCGTAAGAGTATCGCCTGCGATCAAACGTCTCTCACCCTCCCGGTGCTGACGCCTCAGGACAGAGAAACGCTCCATAAGCTGAGGCGTT
>CADBQK010000553.1 GCA_902796775.1 uncultured Lachnospiraceae bacterium | reverse complement strand
GTTGACCTGTTCAAACTGCAGCCGCACAACGAACATCCCCACGGGCTGTCCGATGCGGATTATGATCTGCTCTTTACCAAGGATAAGCCGGTTATCTTTGCATTCCATGGCTATCCCAGCCTGGTGCATGAGCTCACTTACCGCCGCCATAATAACCGTCTGATGCATGTGCGCGGTTACAAAGAGGAGGGTACCATCACAACTCCGTTTGACGTGCGTGTGCAGAATGATGTAGACCGGTTCCATCTGGTCATTGAGGCACTCCGCCATCTGCCGCAGCTCGGCAATCGCGCGGCGTATCTGTATCAGAAGATGCGCAATAAACTCGTGGAGCATAAGCAGTACATCCACGAATATGGCGTGGATCTGCCTGAGGTGTCCGGCTGGAAGTGGGACAAGAACAAGAATTGAGAATATACCGGGGGACCGGTTCCACGGTGCAGAAAAGCGCACTGCGGAACCAGCCCCGGGCATACCGTGTTCCCGGGAAAGGACCTGAAATGATCGCAAACTACCATACGCATACCTGGAGATGCAAGCACGCCTCCGGAACCGAGCGCGAATATGTAGAGAACGCTATTGCGGGAGGCCTGAAGATCCTTGGGTTTTCGGACCATACGCCCATGCCCTATCCGAACGGTTTTGTGAGCAATGTTAAGATGGATATGGATCAGCTCGAGGATTATGTGAATGTCGTCCTGGCCCTGAAAAAGGAGTACGAGAAAGAGATCGAGATCCATGTGGGACTGGAAGTTGAGTATTATCCGGATCTTTTTGATGAGCTGGTGCAGTTCGCGGGCCAGTATCCGCTGGAGTATTTTCTCCTGGGCCAGCATTGGCTGGGCAATGAGATCGATGATGTCTGCTCTTTCGAGCCCACAGCGGATCCGACCCGTCTGCAGCGTTACTGCGATCAGACGATCGAAGCGCTGGAGACCGGCCGATTTACCTATTTCGCTCATCCGGATGTATTCCACTTTGTAGGGGATAAGGCGGTTTATGATCAGAAGATGAGGCGTCTTTGTGAGAGGACCAAGGCGATGGACATCCCGCTGGAGATCAATTTCCTGGGGCTTGATGGAAACAGGCACTACCCCAGGATGGATTTCTGGAAGATCGTGGGCGAAGTCGGAAATAAGGTCATTCTCGGCTCGGATGCACATCAGGCAAATAAGGTCTGGAATCCGCCGGTGCTGCACAGAGCAGAGGAGATGGTAAGAAAATATCATCTCAATCTGATCGATACGGTGGAACTGGTTAAGCCTGTGTGATTCTTTTGCAGTAGGGGAGCGTTGAAAAGCGTAGATCTTGAGATATGGGCTGCGAGGCGAAATTGCAGATGCCGGGATACCAGACTGCTGCGAGACGAAATTGCAGATGCCGGAATATCAGACTGCTATGAGGTAAGATGCAATGAAACGAAAGGGCACTATAAGGAAAGCCGCGGCTATTCTGGTCAACATCCTGATCCCCATCCTGGCGTTCGGGTCCTGGGGCGTTATGGTGACCGGAAGAGATACCGGATCGATCCTCACGTCGGCCAGATTTATCAGTCTGAAGTATTTCACGATCGATTCCAACCTGCTTATGGGCCTGGCATCCCTGTGCATCCTGCCCTGGCAGATCCGATCTTTGGCAGATGAAAACGTACAGATTCCTCTGCCGGTCTTCGTTCTGAAACTGACCGGGACTACCTCGGTATCCTTGACTTTTCTTGTAGTAATGGTTTTCCTGGGGCCGGTATTCGGCTACCCGGGGATGTTTAAAGGCGCCAATCTGTATCTGCATCTGGTCGTGCCTGTCCTCGCTATCCTGATCTTCTGCCTCGCAGAGGGCACGGATCGCCTGACGCCTGGTCATACGGTGATTGCTGCGATACCAATGCTGATCTATGGCTTAATCTATCTTGGCAATATTCTGATCAACGGAGTCGGCCAATGGCCGAACACAAACGACTGGTACGGGTTTACCATGTGGGGCGTCCCCGCGGGATTTCTGGTCTACATTGTGATCGCCCTGGTCACCTGGCTGATCGCGGTCCTCCTGCGCCTGGCAAACAGAAAAGCCTGCAGGCATACCGGATGAGAGAAGGCCGGAAGGAAAATCTTGCAGATTGAGGAAAATCGTGTACAATAGACATCAGACAGAGTAACCGTTCACTGCCAGAGGAGGGAAAGATATGCCGGTTGGAGTGATCATCGCACTGAGCGTTTTCGGAGCCATTGTTCTTATCGCATTGCTTGTAGCGATCATCTCGGCGGTATCTACAGCTTCAAGCGTCGAGACAAGAAGTGACGAGGACTGACCGTCCTGAAAGAAAACAGTTCTGTAAGAATGAAGAAAGAGCAAAGACTGCTGCAGCAGATCCGGAGAATGTTCGGGGATGCGAAGGCGGTCTTTTTTCGTGCCTTCGCGGAGCTGATTCAGGGGGTGAGATAATATCCTTCCGCTGATCCCTCCGTTCCTGCACAGGCAGATAGGAAATGGCTGTAGAATGGGTGGTTCAGGGC
>CADBQK010000552.1 GCA_902796775.1 uncultured Lachnospiraceae bacterium | reverse complement strand
TCTGCCGGGGAGGTTCTCTTTCCTGTATATCTTCCTGCTGGTCGGGATGGCCTGGGAAGCGTATCTGGCTTTGCCCGGGATGAACAGGCTGTTTATGGCCGGGGCAGCCTGCGCGGGAATCATATGGTATATACTGGTGCTGGTATTTGTCAAGGAGGATCTGAGTCTGGAAGCAAAGGTGGTCACCGGTATCCTGGCAGGGGCCGGACTGCTGTTCTTCTTTGCGAGGAGGCTGCTGCAGGCGCAGGCACGGTCAGCTTTTCTGGTATCGGCATTTCTTGCTGCGATCATGATCGTGGAACTGTTTGCCAATACGATCTACGGGATCAATGAGAATGGGAGCGTCACCATCCCGACATACATGGCCAAAACTGCCCAGATGGAGACGATCCGCAGACGGTACCAGCCGGAGGATACCTTCTACCGGATGGAGTCTGCCCAGATCCTGGGACGGGATGATATTGTACGCTACAATATGAACGGTCTTTCCTTCTTTTCATCCACCTGCGATGACCGTATGGAAAAGCTGATGGGTTCCCTTGGCTTTTACAAGGCCGGAAATAAATACAGCTATAAAGGAGCGACACCTCTGACAGATGCCATGCTGGGGATCCGTTATGTGATCAGCGACAAGGAGCTGCCGTCTTTCCACCTTAAGGAAACGGACAAAATAGATAATCTCCTGGTGTATGAGAACCGATTCTGTCTTCCGTTAGGGTTTGAAGTGGATGAAGATATTCGGGACTGGGCAGTCGAGGAAGGAGATCCCTTCCAGACCCAGAATGATTTTGCTTATCTGGCCGGCGGTGCGCAGGAGGATATTTTTGAAATGCTTCCCGCTCCTGAGCCTGAGATAGAAAAGGGAACGATCACGTCATCCGGGGATGATCTGTGGCGTTATGAAGCAGATACAGCCGATACCTCTGTCAGATTTGATCTGGATTTTGAAATGACACAGGACGTGTATCTGTATTTTGAGGCTTCCCATTGTGATGAACTGAAGGTAACCAAGGACGGACAAGAGCAGAAGTATTCAGATGAAAGAGGCCATATCGTCCATCTTGGGGAATGCGGCAAGGATACGGAAGTAATCCTGAGATTCCCTTTGAAGGAGAGCGATAAGAGCGGGAGTATTGTACTGCAGCTGGCGGCCTTCAATGAAGAAGTGTTTGAGGATGTTATGGATTCTCTTTCGCAGAGTATCCTGGAAATCACCTCTATGAATGGCCCATCGCATCTGTCCGGTACGATCCTAGCCCAGGACGACGGCATTCTTCTGCTGAGCCTTCCATATGATGAGGGATGGACGATCCGGATTGATGGCCAGCCGGCTGAAACTTTTATAACCGGGAATGCTCTGACAGGGATGTATCTGGATAGCGGATTCCATACCTTCCATATGGATTACCGGCCGCAGGGCTTTTTGCCTGGCCTGATCCTGAGTATCCTTTCGCTTTTGATCCTCTTTCTGATATGGAGAACCGGCCTGCTGAAAGGAAACGGGATACGGGTGAGTGTGCCGGTACAAGAAGATATTCTGCCGGAAAACTCTGATCCTGAGCAGCAGGAAAAGGATGCCCTGGAACAAAGTTATTTACAAAGTGAATCTTTGTGATATAATGATACAAGTTTCGAAGGGGCATTCATTATGAAGGCTCCCATTTGGGCATCCTGGATATCAACAGGCAGATGTCTTTGAGAAGAATACAACAGGCACGCAGAAATGCGGCCCAGTTTTAAGGGGAAATATGGAACAGCAATACTTTATACTCGGAGGGAATCCACTGGTAGGATCCGTTGAGATCAGCGGGGCTAAGAATTCTGCACTTGGTATTCTGGCTGCGGCTATCATGTGTGATGAGACGGTTACGATCCGCAACCTTCCGGACGTAAATGATATTAATGTGTTTATCAATGCCATCCGGTCAATAGGTGCACAGATCATCTATCCGAACCCTAACGACCGGCATATCGTAATGATCAATGGACGCGGGATCCGCAATCATGAGGTAGATAATGAATATATCCGTCAGATCAGGGCATCCTATTATCTGATTGGTGCGCTGCTTGGCAAGTACAAGAAAGCTGCAGTTGCCCTTCCGGGCGGATGCAATATCGGTGCCAGGCCGATCGACCAGCATAAAAAGGGCTTTCAGGCTCTTGGAGCAGAGGTCTATATCGACAAAGGCATGATTGTTGCAACGGCAGACCATCTGATTGGAAAGACAATCTATCTGGATGTAGTCAGTGTTGGGGCAACGATCAACATTATGCTGGCTGCTTCCATGGCAGAGGGTAAAACCGTAATTGAAAACGCGGCAAGGGAGCCTCATGTGGTGGATGTTGCCCAGTTCCTCAATCAGATGGGAGCAGACATCCGCGGCGCGGGGACCGACCGGATCCGTATCAATGGAGTGAAAAAGTTCAAAGCTGCTGATCATGAGATCATTCCTGACCAGATCGAGGCAGGTACATTTATGTGTGCAGCCGCGGCTACCAAGGGAGATGTCACAATCACGCATGTTATTCCTCAGCATCTGGAATCGATTTCTGCAAAACTCCTGAATATGGG
>CADBQK010000551.1 GCA_902796775.1 uncultured Lachnospiraceae bacterium | reverse complement strand
GTCAATGGCTGTGGCCAGCGCGCTGACTACCTGGATATTCATTTCTTCGACTTTTCTGCTGCTGATCTGTTCGTTCCTGTATCCTATGTAGTAGAAAAATGAGATGAGGCAGAAGGTGATGAGCGATACCATGATGTTAACAGCCAGCTGCGACCAGGTGTCCTCAAAAAGCTCTGAATTGCTGATGATAATCGCGGAGTACCATTGATCCATTACGGGTGCAACAAAGAGAGTACATTCCTCGCCATTGACCGTTGCGGTGATTCTGCCGTTTTGAGTATGCAGAATTTTATCCATAAGCTCCTTCCCATAGAGTTCTTCCATATTCTTACCATTATTCTCTGAATCGGGATGCGCGATGATAAATCCATCGGTGTTCATGACTATGCCATATCCTTTTCCGGCAACATCTACGGCTTTTATAACCTCCTGGATATGATTGACAATGACATCAAGGCAGACCACGTTTTTACGCAAATCATTTTCCCGGTCATCAGTATCCGAAAGCTCTTTGCCTACAGTAATGACGACAGAGCCGGTCTGCGCATCCACATAGGGTGAAACGATCACGACCTCGCCATCCGCTTCTACTGCGGTTTTGTACCAGTCTCTTGATGTCGGCTCATATCCTTCGGGAGGCACCCAGTTTAAACCATCCAGATATTCTCCGTTAATATAGGCATAGATTCCGGTAAAGTTTTCATCAAACTGCTCTGATTGCCTTGTAGTCTGATCAACGATGAATTGCGTGATTTCCTGTATGGGCCTGTCGTTTTGTACCATCAGATCTACGCTGTCGGCTGCGACCCGAAGTGTCGTTATAGCCACTGTCAAGTAGTTTTCAAGCTCTGTGGCGGTTGTCTTTATAACTTCCTCCGCATCCTCGTAAACGCTGATAACAGATGCTTCATACAGAATTACGCTGTTATAGGCCACGGCAAAGACCATCAAGGCAAGCGTGATTGCAATGGTAAAAATGAGATTGAGACGGTTGCGCTTCCCTTCATTCATCCTTTGGATGCTTTGCAATGCGTACCTGTATTGCGAAGTCAGAAAGAATATCAGAGCAAAAACCAGAAGGATCAGGATGGCTGATACCGCAAACAGAAAGATAACGATCTGCCTTTCATCCCGGAAAAAGCCGGTATGATTTGCTATCGAGTTTTTGATGCCGATCACAGCAAAGAATCCTCCGGCACAGATTCCAAGTATTATAAAAGATACGATGGTCTGCACCAGCACTTGAAATCTCAGCTCCGATGCGCTCTTTGTTTCCCTTATAGAATGCTCAGTTTCATAATACTTTTTTGCTCCAAAGCCGAAGAATACGCATAACAATGCGTCAAGAATAGAACAGTAAAGATACGGGCTGAACAATTCGCTGCTCCAGTCAAAGCATGATACCGTCCACATTCCGTATTTTACGATTAAATGCGCAAGAACAAGCAAGGAAAACAAAGGAAAGGATTTCCCGGTTGCTCTGTTTTTCATGCAATATATAATTTCCTGCAAACAGAAAACCATGGTAATGGTAGTAAGTCCTACCTCCCATAAATTATTCAGTATACCGCCGAAACGGATATAAAGCAAAAACTGAGGGATATTGATTAGGAAAGGTAAAAGGATAACAGGATGAAAAAAACGCTTTGCACCTTCGTGCCGCAAGAAGAATACCGCAAGAAGAAGCATACAATAGCCGACATTCCATCCCAGATAAGCAGAGAACACGGATACGTCAGGATAGGAATGCATAACAAACTCATAGGTTGTCCAATAATACTCGCTTAGGAAATTCGCAAGAAAGAAGACAACGAGATACCGATATCCGCGCTTTGGTGTTTCAATATATTTGAAAATACAGTACAAAAGCCCAACGATTGTACAAAGAAGCGAAAAGATGTTTTCAAAACTCTCAATAGACATTCTTCTATTACCTCACTTCCTATATTCTATCACCTCACTTCCTATAATATAAACGTAAAACTTCAAAAAAACAATAATTTTAGGTTTTAATCTTAATCAGGTTTTCTAAAAAAGAATCAGCTGGCGTCAGCAATTGTCTGCATCAGCCATGATCGGGATCAAAGCCCTGACCGCATATGGTGTCGCAATGCCTCCACCACGCTTTTCATATGGTACCGTATCAGGAACAGCTGGTTCGAATACTCCGGATAAGCTTCCCTGACTTTCTCCATCAGGGGATATATGTATTCCTGTGTTTCCTTGATATATTCTGCCATATGTTCATCTGAAAAGCATGAAGCCATACTGGAAATATTATGGCAGCGGTCCAGCAGTTTTACCACAGCGGCGATCCGGTTACCTGCAATGCCATTATAATAGAGTGTCTCATCCCTGTCCGTTTTTACAAATCCATCCCATTTGGTCAGCAGCCTTACCGCTTCCCGTGTTTCCTCGCTAACCGGAAGGTCTTCTGGGTCTACGCCGCAATCTTCACAGACATCATGCAGGAGACAGGCGGATAAGAGGTCATCCTCTTCCAGTCCCAGTGCAAGTGCGTGG
>CADBQK010000550.1 GCA_902796775.1 uncultured Lachnospiraceae bacterium | reverse complement strand
TTCTGCGTACCCGAATAGTTATGACTATTATCACAACCTGATTACACTCCCGCTGCATACGCAGTTAAGCGATGACGATGTGGACTATGTGTGCGAGACGCTGAGGAAGGTAATTAGGGAATGTGAAACGAATGATTACTCCGGTCATGAAGTATTGCCGCTTTCATCGGTTGCCTCATCCAGTTTCCGATACGCCTGCGTAGGGTGATTGAGAATGATTTGACGTGATTCGGATGATCCGACAGGGATGTCATGAACGAATCGGCATTCCTGGCCAGGCGTTGAGAACCGATGCATTATTCCGCTGCGGAAGAGCATAAAGCGTGTCAGCACGCGGTCAGACGTTTGAGCATGCCCTCCCACTTCATTTGACGTCGACCGGAATGAGGCGAAATCAGGCCGGAAAAGACATATGCCAGATGGGACGTATCCCACCGCGCCCTGTGGGTTTTCAGCGAAGAACGGGCAGCAGCCCAGGAACGATTAAGGTGGGAGGAGTCCCAGTGAGCCACAGAGCTTCACAAGCTGCGATAGCAGCGCCGTGAAGCGACAATGGCGAACTGAGAGTCCGCTGAATCAATCAGCGGTTCCTTAGAAGCCTTGATCCACCATGAGTTTGAAGAGACCTCCCGTGCTGTTCAGGGCTTCTCTGTGCAGGAATGCCTGCTTCAGGCTCGTATGGGAAAAGCCGACAGGCGCTATGGCCAATGGTGTGTCGCCAACTGCATTTCCCGTCAGCAGAATCCCTTCAGGAAGCTTAATATACCGCTGGCAGTATCTCTGAATGGCCTTAGTGCCTGAAAATCCTGAAAGCTGTGATTAGACAGAAAAACGAAGATAAGGGCTTATTATAGTTTATGCAAGAAGTATGGAAGAAAGCATCGTTTGCTCCCCTTATTGATCGGGAGGAATAAAACAGTGCTTAAAGAGTGGAATGATTTGCCGGAATTCATGAGAACTCCAGAAGTAAAGCCCTACTGGGAAGTACTTCGTAGACGGCGCGGCCAGATCATACTAAAGCGAATATTTGATTTATTCGTTGCTGCGGTGCTCTTTATGATCCTCGCTATTCCAATGGCTGTGATTGCTGTGATCATCAAGGCAGAAGACCCCGGACCAGTGTTATATAGGCAGGAGCGGGTAACAACATACGGACAGCGTTTCCGCATTCATAAGTTCCGCACCATGGTTGTAAACGCTGACAAGATTGGTACAGCTGTAACTGTTGGGGATGATCCGCGGATTACCAAGATTGGGAAGAAGCTGAGAAGGTTTCGGCTTGACGAATTGCCTCAGCTCATTGATGTGCTCCAGGGGAATATGAGTTTTGTCGGCACCCGGCCGGAAGCTGTGAAGTACGTTGAGCTGTATAAACCAGAGTATAATGCGACGCTGCTCCTGCCAGCCGGGATTACATCTGAGGCGAGTATCAGATATAAGGATGAAGATAAACTGCTCAACACTGCAGACGATGTTGATAAAGTGTACATAGAAAAAGTACTGCCGGCGAAGATGGTTTGGAATCTGGAAAGTATAAAGCGTTTCCGTTTCTTGCGGGAGATACTGACTATGCTCCGCACGGTGCTCGCTGTGCTTGGAAAAGACTATGGATGAGGTATCAGGATGGGTGATATAAAGGTTTCATTCGTGGTCATCGCATTCAATGCGGCAACAACTTTAGACGCTCTTTTTGATTGCCTCAAAAAGCAAACCTACCCGCATAGCTCGATTGAAGTGATCTTGGTGGATGGCAATTCTCAGGATGCAACAAAAGAGAAGATGCTGCGCTTTAAGAATGCCGAAAATGATTTTATCAGAGTGGCTGTGCTTGACAATCCGAAGAAGACGCTTCCCTGCGGTTGGAATGTTGCCCTTGATGCCGTGAAAGGCGATGCGGTTCTCCGAGTGGACGCGCACACAACCTTCCCGCCAGAGTTTATTGAGCTGAATGTCCGTGACCTGAATAAAGGTGAAAATATCTGCGGCGGCAAAGTAATAAGCATTCCGGCAAAGAAAGATAATTGGAGTATTACGCTTAACGAAGCTGAGAATTCAATGTTCGGCGGCAGTTTTGCGGCTTTTCGTCACGCAGAGACCGCCCGGTATGTCAGCACAGCAGCGTTTGCAATCTATCGAAAAGAAGTATTTGATACTGTTGGCAAATATAATGAAGCTCTGACTCGCACAGAAGATAATGAGATGCATTATCGGATGAAACAGGCTGGTTATAAGTTTTATTACGACCCAGAGATTGTTTCGTATCGTGAAACACGAGCTACGTTGGGGAAACTTCTTAAGCAGAAGTACCTGAATGGATACTGGATCGGAAGAACACTTGGAGTCGAGCCGAGATGCTTCTCGTTATATCATTTTGTTCCATTTGCATTTGTTCTGGCCATTATTGTTACAGCAATCATGGCTCTGCGCGGAGTCACTTGGCCCGCGTCTGCTCTGTGGATTGCATATGGCTTCGCCAATATCGCAATGACAGGGATGGCAGTCATAGAATGCAAGGAGAGAAACATCTTTTTTTTGTGCTTGCCCTTATTGTTTCTGATGCTCCATGTATGTTATGGAGTGGGAACGATGATAGGAATAGTAGATATAAGAAAAAACAGTAAAGGGGAGTTGCCATGAAGAAAGCGGGTATCAATCCGTTTGAAACATCATCTTGGTACGGCGAGGCTTCGTGACGCAGTATACCGCTGCTTAAAACGTCGCAGATGATTCAGAAATTTGTTGGAGGATCAATAAAAGCAGCAATGGCAAGTGCCGCACCTCTCCGCTGAAAAAAGATTCACAGGAAACTATTGAACATTTTTACCGGATCGGGTATAGTGATATCGTAGTAGCCCATCATCGGGCAGGATACCAACAGACAAGAAAAGGAGTGTCAGATATGGCGAATGATTTGGAAGCTGTTGCCAGCGCGAAGGGCATGAAGGTCGCTTTCATCGGCTCGGAATGCTATCCGTTCATCAAAACAGGCGGGCTCGGAGACGTGATGTACGCCCTGCCGCGGGCCCTGCTGCGCCAGGACTGCGAGGTTCGCGTGATCCTGCCTTGCTACCGGTGTATCCCGGAGAAGTACAGGGAACGCATGACCTACGTTGGCTCCTTCGGCATGAACCTGACCCCGGACGGCCGTTCGTTCTATGTGGGCATCATGGAGCTGGAACTGGACGGTGTGACCTATGATTTCATCGACAATCGGGACTTCTTCGACTGGGGCAATCCCTATACAGGCCTCTGGGAGGACATCCCCAAGTACTGTTATTTCTCGAAGGCTTCCCTGGCGGC
>CADBQK010000549.1 GCA_902796775.1 uncultured Lachnospiraceae bacterium | reverse complement strand
TTTTACAGTGTGCAGGGTGATGTACTGTACTCGGCGGATAAAACAAAGCTGCTCTCAGCTCCGGCCGCCCGCAGGGAGGAATACAAAGTGCCGGAAGGCACGGTCTCCATCGGAGCCTATGCTTTTTCAGGCAACGGCTATCTGCACGAGATAGAATTGCCGGAGGGACTGGAACGGATCGACGAATATGCGTTTTATGACTGTGACAGTCTGGAAACGGTTCTTTTTCCGGAAGGGCTCAGGCAGATCCGCGGATACGCGTTTTACGACTGCAAAAAGCTTAATAACCTGGATTTCCCGGCATCGCTGGAAAAGATCGGTACACATGCCTTCTCCTCCTGCTCTGCCCTGGATACAGCCGCATTTTCAGAGGGATTAGCAGAGATAGGAAGCTATGCCTTTTCGGAAACGCCGTTTCTGCTGCCCGAAAGGCTTCCCGATTCGCTGGAAATGATCGGCTCCAACGCGTTTAAGAATCGGTGGTCGGATCCTCCGGCGGGGGAAATTGCGCAGCTTTATCTGGGAAGCGGCCTGGAAACACTTGAGGTGTCAGCATTTTCTTCACAGCCGATCCTGTCGTTCGCGGTCTCGCAGGAAAACCGGCAGTTCTCCACAGTGGAGGGGTTCCTTACCGATACGGGCGGGACTTCACTGATTATGGTACCGCCCGGGCTGGAGGGCACGGTTGAAATCCCGGACGGAATCACCCGGATCCGGTACGGCGCTGTTTCGGAACTCGGAAAATGTACACATATCCGTTTGCCGGACAGTGTAACTTCGGTTGATCAGGGAGCCATTCCTCCTGAGGTAATAATAGTCGAATAAGCATTCACCGCCGGCGCGGCAGGCACGCCGACGGTAAGCATTATGCCTGCGCCGGGGTATACAAAATGGGAAAACGTTCAATCAGAAAAGATAAGAATATCTATCAGCTCAGCAGGGAGGAAAATGATCTGACCCGGGAAAAGGCATCCGAATTGATGGAGTATATTTCCGCGGACCGGATTGAAAAAATCGAGAGTGAAAAATCACTTCCCCATCCGGATGAAATCCTGACAATGGCGAAGTGCTATAAAAAGCCGGTACTCAGCAATTATTACTGTTCTCATGAATGCCCGATCGGGCAGGTCAGCATTCCGGAGCTGGAAGTGAAGGATCTTTCCAGGATTATTCTGGAGATGCTTGATTCTCTGAACCAGATTGACAAGGAGAAGAACCGGCTGATCGAGATTACCGCGGACGGCCGGATAACCGGCGATGAATACCGGGATTTTGTGGAGATCCGGAATAAACTGAACAATATTTCCATGACCATCAATTCCCTGCAGCTGTGGGTGGATCAGAAGATTGCGGACGGTTATCTGGATGCCGAAAAGCTGAAACAGGAAAACAGATAAGCTGACAGGCTCTGCATCTGTGCTTATCAGATCAGTCCGATATGCTTCAGCGCGGTATACACGCCGTCCTGCGAACAGGGATCGGTAATGTAATCCGCGCAGCGAAGCAGAGCCGGATCGGCGTTTCCCATGGCTACGCCGGTGCCGGCATACCGGATCATGTCAAGGTCATTTCCGCCGTCTCCGAATGCCATGGATTCCTCCCGGCTGAACCCGTAATGGCGCAGGATCTGCTCCATTCCCCATGCCTTTCCACAGGCGCGGGGAATAATGTCTGTTGCTCTGTCCCACCAGCGGGCTGTTTTAACATGGAAAGTGTTTCTGATCAGATAGGCGTCCTGTTCGGGCAGGGCGCCTATCATCAGCTGATAGACCCCTTCCTGCAGCAGCTCTTCAAAATCCGGAAGCACATTGCAGCTGTGATGGGAGATCTGCATGTATTCTTCCAGAAAATCATTATAGAAGTTGCTGCCCATGCGCCTGCGGGTAGCTGCCAGCACAGGCAGGCCCAGTTCTCCCGCGTTTTTGACAACCTGTTTTACATCATCCGTGTCCATGGGCGCGGAGCAGATTGTGCCCTCGCGGTCATAGCAGTAGGAACCGTTGAAACAGAGAACACCGTCAAAGTCAAGCTCTTCGAAGGAGGGAAGCTGGAGCGGCGTTCTTCCCGTCGCGATGAATATCCTGATTCCTCTTTTCTGAAGCTCCCGCAGCGCAGACCGGACAGGCTGCGTTATTGTGGACGCACCAAAATTCAGAAGTGTTCCGTCTATATCAAAAAAGCAGATTTTGATGGCCATAATTATTCCTTTCCGGGAAGGATGCCGGCTGCTGCCTTAATCCTGATCCCTATGGGTAATTCCACAGGTCTGCATTATACGCACTGCAGAAAAAAACTGCAAGAAGGAATTCTTCTGGCGTGATCATAAACTGGACAATGCTTTTGCACTGTGATATAGTGAAGTTCGTGCAAAAAAAGTCCATTCGGAAGAAAGGTACAAGGTGCAGATGATGAAGCCGTTTACGCAGATGACTACAGAAGAACTGTCTCAGGAGATTGCTCTTCTTAAAAGGGAATACAAAAAATACCAGAATATGGAACTGCATCTGGATATGAGCCGCGGCAAGCCCTGCCAGGAACAGCTGGATCTGTCCATGGGTATGATGGACGCGCTGGATTCGAGCGCGGACTTAAGCTGTGAGGACGGAACAGACTGCCGCAATTACGGCGTGCTGACGGG
>CADBQK010000548.1 GCA_902796775.1 uncultured Lachnospiraceae bacterium | reverse complement strand
GGTAAAGGCCTGCACTGTTTGTCACATACAGGCGGTACGTCTTTCCCTTTTCGGCGCTCGCCGGAAGATATGCATCCCCCACCGGGCATCCGTTCTCATCCGTTTCCCGAAGTTCAAAGAAATAACTTCCCGTATTCAGGAAGAACCTGTCCGGCTCTTCTGTGTGGGTCCCTATGACCGCCTCAGCCGTAATATCCAGTGCCCGGAATGTAAGATCCGATCCGGCCTTCCGGAGCAGGTATGTGTACAGTCTGTATGCGTCGGCACCATAGGCCGTGATGTACTTAAGGCCGGGCCACAGTTTTTTAAGCTCCAGGCTTTCCGGATGATCCAGGACAGCTTTCACTTCCTTCGCCCTTTTCGGATTCCCTTTGATGGTATGGGTAAGGGCCTCGATCCTTGCCTTGTCCTCTTTCGACATGGCGGAAATCGTACCATGTTCAATATCGCTGCACAGCCTGTCCTTATGACCGTATATAAAGGTCAGGAAGCGGAACACGCTCCACGTATTCGGTGCAAGGATCTGGGTGATGTCTTCGCAGGCCAGCGCGTACAGCGCTCTGAAATAGTATCCCTCCACCGCCTCATCAGATATAAGCTGGAAAGGAACAATCATCCTGCCGGATGCCTCTGTGCTCCCGTCTGCCACGCTCTGCACGTATTGATTCAGTGCCAGAGAATAGATCGAGCCGGACAAAGTATTGTCATTGTACCTGACAACTTTGTCGGCATCGGAAAACAGAGGGAATGTCACGCAGCCATCCAGAACCTTCCGGACCGGTTCCACATATGTTTTCAGATGCGATTTCGTGACAGGAAGGGTGACCGGACTGTTTTCTCTGTCCAGATAAGTCACATAGCAGTCGATTTTCTCGTTGACAAATACACCGGATTCTCCGATTCTGGTCGTCAGGGCAACCAGAGGCCTGTAAAAGCTGTAGTCCATAAGCGGTACCATACTCTGGTAGCCGGAGACCGTGATGATGTCATTAAAATTAAACCTGCTTCCCATATCCGTCGAAGAATTATCTTCCAGGATTTTCCGGATTACATCCATATCTGACGGCAGCCTGATTCCCTGGGCATAATCCGGTATAAAACTGCCGCCGTCTCCTGTCCCGTCCCATTTTTCCGGATTCAGGATATAGTCTTTGACAGTGTAAAATCTTTCATAGACCGCCTTTTCCGAATACAGCTTTGACGGCCGGATCGGTTTCATCCGGTCCAGGTATGGCTCCAGAATATCCTTGATCTTTATCCTGTCTTCGAGCGTCAGGCCCTTTGTACCCATCATAAACCGCATTTCGGTGTAGAGCAGTCCGCCTAAGATGGCATCCATATAAAATCCATACCTGAAGCCGGTATCGAAGATATGGCTGAAACCCTTAGCCATCTGAATCAGCGTTTCAGGCGTTTTCTCGTTCTTCTGCACGAGGGATTCCCCGTTGATGAAATAGTGATACCCGATCATCTGCGGCAGGTAGCAGAGTTTTCTCGCATGGCCGTATGCCACGAGATTAAACAGATAATCCTCTGCAAAATTAGCCTCATCGTCAAACAGGATCTGATTGTCTTTAATGAACGCGGTATTGTAGATCCTGGAAGTGACAAGCCCCCAGACGCCGCTGAAAATCTTTTCATTATCCCAGTTCACATCTTTTTCTATGATGATTTCTTCCTGGGTCTGGTTCCACAGAACGATCTCCGTCATCGGAAGATTCCCGGCATCCTCCAGCTCAAATTCCCGCCTGAACCAGGTAATATCCGCTCCGCTCCGTTTCATATGGAACAGAGCCTTTTCAAAGCAATACGGTGTAAAGCTGTCGTCGGCGTCGAGGAAGCTTAAGTATTTTGCAGTTACTTTTCCCATGCCGTAATTTCTCGGGCTTGACGGAGAATGGACATCATTGTAAAGGGTATAAGTGCGCACATTTTCATAACCGCTGACCAGCCCGGAAGCTTCATCAATATACTCCTGGCTGCAGTTATGAAAAACAATGATCCACTCGATGTTTTCAAATCCGATTGTCTGCTCTGTCATGGATTTGATACAATTCTTAAAATAAGCAATTTTAGTGTTGTGAAAAGGTGTCACAACCGAAACCTGATATTCTTTACCCATTAAAATAACCTCTTCTTATTCGTTTACCTGTTGTCTCAAACTGCTGCCTGTTGTCTTAAACTGCCTCCCGGCTTTTTCCTGTCTGCCCTGCTCTCCTGTCTCTGACTGACAGATACACAAAAGCCAGCAGGTTGCTGATCACCGCGGTTAACAGGAAAGGAATCGTGCCTGTCCTGCCTCCGTACACCATCCCCACTACCCACAGGACAAGCAGATGGATCAGGTATACCTCCGTGCTCAGCATCCGAAGCATCAGGAATATCTTCGGGCTGCCCTTCAGATTGATGGACAGGAACAGCACGGAAAGAGTCAGATGCAGCGGGATCAGGAAATGATCCTTGTTTAAGTTGAAAACGGCAATGATAAAGCTCGCAATCACAAGAACCACTTTCAGCACAAACGGTATCTTATCCCGGAAAAACGTATCGTACTTTGCTATGAACAGTCCGACTGTACAATAAAAAAGTGATGTAAAAATATGGATTTGGAAAACATCCAAAAACTGACGGAAAAGTGTATCCGGCGTTTCAATCGGCATGTAAAAATATAACGTCCTGATTCCAAAAAGCAGGATGGAAGCAATGAACACCCACTTCAGATTGGCCAGCTTCCTTCCGCATGCATAAAGCAGGATGGTAAACGAGATGCCAAGGCCGAGTAAAAACCACAGATGAATACCTATATAGTTTCCGCCGGTCAGGGATGTAGCAATAAGCAGCCATACCTGCCCCTTTGCAACTCCATTCTGTGAAAGCAGCTCCCAAAGGTACGGAACAGTATAGATAAGCATCCAAATCAGATACATCTTCAGGACTCTTGCAGCATTCTTTTCAAATATACGGGCGTTTTCATCAGAATCATTGTTCCAGTCGATCTTTTTTCCGGCAAAGTACGCAGAAATAATAAAGAAAAACGGAACAGCAGTCTTAAACGCAGTATGCAGCAGAAGGGCAGCCGTCGAAGATGCATTGAACCCTGCCGTCCCGGCCTGTTCAATATTAGTCAGAAAAAGCTGTGTATGAATACCGATCACAAAAAGTGAACAGATCCATTTGTAGAGATCAATCATATTATAATTTTTTTTCGTGTCTGCCATGTCTTTTACTCCTCATTTGAGAATTGCATCGAGGGCTTCCTCAAACATTGAAACGAATTTTTCGATGGATTCCTTTTCATAATATCCCTCTGAATAGCTGAGGTACGCAATATTCGGACTATTTTTATAATCGATCGCACCGATAGAGAAAATCCCTGCCGGCTGGTCAGAACTGCGTGGCGGTTTTAATTCCTCTTCCGTAAGCGCTGCAAAATCTTCCTGTTCTAATGTGCCTGACTGGTAATTAAACAGCACAATCTTCTGCATCCTGTTGCCTTGGATAATCTCATCCGTCCACCAGGTTTCGGGATGAGCACTCTTGTAGATCGTCTGATTTTTGATCTGCTGTCTCATCTCTTCTATGGAAGCATTCTTCGAGAAATCCATGTATAACGGAAACATTACTGCATACATGCCTGCCGAACGGTTCTTTATAATGTTGTCTTTGCCATTGTATGCGTAATAAAGTGCCGCATCCTTTCGTTTATTATATTTTGCACAAGCCATCAAAATGGCAAAGGCGCAGTCGATACCGTCAGGTTTCCGGAGTGTATGCTTCCCTACACGGTACAGGTATGCGGTTTTCGTATCCGGCCCGTTTTTGTCCGGATTCAGGATTGGATCGCAATTAAGCCGGTCAACCTCCTGACCCTGGGATTCGATCAGTCCTGCGGCAACAGCATAATAAAAGTCTTTCGGAAGCTTCGTTTCAGGGTCTTTATAACACTCTGCAATCTGTTTCTTTATCAGCTGCAAGCTCATTCCGTCTATGATCAGATGGTGATGATCCATAAACAGGTATAAAGCAGAAGGCGTAATGATCATCTCGTATCTGTATAAGGCTGTTCCAAATGTGCCAAACGGCTTTATTATTGTGCTGCAGTAGTTTTCAAACTCCGAATCACTCATCCTCCTGACCGAAACCGGTGTGAAAATGTTTTCGTCATACATCTGCATAACGTTTCCGTTATCTGTTTCAACCAGTTTTGTCTTGTATATAGGATGGGCTTCCATCACTTTTTCAACGGCAGCTTTGAACCTGTCCGGATCGATGTCTTTTTTCAGCTTGTATAATACCGCAACATTATAGCGGGTTGAGTCAGGATTCCTTATTTTCTGCCTCACATGAAATATCTGCCCCGGCGACAGGCCGATCCCGCTTTTTCGGTATTGACTCTCAAGTGCTTCCATATCGGCATCTGCATCCTCTTTATCGCAGCATAATGCCAGTTTTCTGGGCGTTCTTTTTTCATAAAGCTCTCCCGTACTGATCCGGTACCCGCCCTCATCACACAGAGCCAGCATTTTTATAGCCCCGATCGAGTCACCGCCAAGCGTATAGAAGTCATCCAGGGCACTGACTCTTTCGAGCTGCAGTACCTTCGCCATTGCGTCGCAGAAAAACCTCTCTTTTTCATTTGCCGGTTCTACATATTCGCCCTGGAACAGATCCTGTCTGGGCGGAACAAGCGCCTTCCTGTCAATCTTTCCGTTTGCATTGATCGGGAATTCATCAAGTCCAATATAATAAGCCGGTATCATATAATCCGGCAGATGTTTCTTAAGCGGCGTCATATCACAGGTAAGTCTTCCATTTTCCAGGATCCCCAGCTCCTTCGCCTGTGAATTCAGGTAATATACGACGATATATGCCCTTCCGCCCTCCTGGAAGCCTTTGGCGTATACCCTCTGCAGCTTTGTGATATCTTTAACCTGTCTCTCTATCTCAGCCGGCTCGATTCTGTTTCCATTTATCTTAAACATATCGTCCTTGCGGCCGAGGAAATAATACATACCGTTTTCGTCTCTTTCAAAGAGATCCCCGCTGTGGTAAACGCCGTCCACAAACACTTCCGAAGTCTTTTCAGGAAGATTCAGATATCCTCTTGTATAACTGTTCGTAAAGCAGAGCTCGCCTCTCCCGGCTCCTTCCACTCTGTTTCCGCTGTCATCCCTGAGATGAACATCCACTTCAGAGTACAAAGGCCTTCCCAAAGGCGCAACGTCATATTTTTTGTCAAGAACCGTTTCAAGCAGTACGAAGCCGGATTCTGACATCCCATAAGCGTTGATGATCTCCGGTTTTCCTCCCGGATAAAAACATCCGTTTGCAGGTTCGCTGCCTGTACGGATCGTTTCCAGATAAGGGCTCGGTGTCTGATAGAGCCGGATATAGGAAGGAGATAAAAATACCCCCTGCATTCTGGTGTCCACCATATATTTCGAGAATTTTGCAATATTTCTTGTAATATCATGGGGAACAATGTAGATTGTGTACGCCTTCGTGAAATACGAAAAGAGGAATATCATCGTTACCACGAAATAAAATGGCGCGATATGTCCCATCCTGAATTCAGGAAAGCTCTCCGCTTCCCCCTCCATGGATACCGTAAGATCAATAGTGCCGTATTCGTGCACAACACCCTTGGGATTTCCCGTAGAACCCGAGGTATATACGATATATGAGGCATCATGAGGATCCGTCTGTTCATGGCCTGCGAGATAATCTTCGTTCTTTATGATTTCCTCGTATAAAGCCTGATCGATCACAATAGAAGGTTTAGCGTCTTTTTTTATATAATTCACACGTTCCCCGGGATAAGTATCCTCAAGCGGTATGATTACGGCGCCTGCCTTCAATATCCCGAGTATACAGGAAACGCTTCCGACACCCCTTTGGGTTATCATAAGAACACGGTCTTCCTTTTTAATTCCTTTCTTTTTAAGGTAACTGTAAATCTTGCCTGATTCTGTCTCCAGCTCCCTGTATGTCAGACGCCTTTTCGTATCATCCAAGGCAATCCTGTCCGGGTATTTTGCTGCTATTTTCTCAAATCTGTCCATAAATGCTTTCATTGATAATCGCGTCTCCTTTAATATTATGATTTCAAATCAAAATCAAACTAATCTCAAATACGTACAAGCACTGTCAAAACCACGATCCTGCCTTATGTTATTTCAGGAAAACTGACTTTTCTCAGAAAAAAATAGTCGGCAGAGTTTTTTCTCCACCGACCGTAGTCATCTCAGTCAACTTATTTTTTTCTTTTTATCTCCGGCAGCTCCTCCCAAGGCTCCTGCTGTAAATGATCTGTACAAAATGAGAGACCTCCTGGTTCTCAATAACCAGGAGGTCTTCCATCGGCACCTGCAAAAGCCTGGCCAGGGCAAGCAGGTTATCCACTGTCGGCAGGCACTCTCCATGCTGCCATTTGTAAATGGCCTG
>CADBQK010000547.1 GCA_902796775.1 uncultured Lachnospiraceae bacterium | reverse complement strand
GCCGGCTGTAGTCCTCGTATGTGTGTATGTTAAACTGCTCCGCATTGCGAAAAAACCGGGAAAGTTTATTGTGGGGACAGGGATCAGCCTGTTTGTGTTCTTCTGGTTCTATCTCTATCTGACGCGGTCCGGCATCCTGGTGGCTTTTCTGGAGTCCCTTGGGGTCGACATGATGGGCCGCGACGTGCTGTGGAGCCTGCCCAATAAGTATTATGAGTTTTCGCCGTTCTGGAAAGGGCTGGGATTTGAAAGCGTGACCAGGCTGGTAAACGAGTGGTATCACGCAGGCCTCATCAACCATCCATACCCGCTGCACAACGATATCTTAAAGATCTTTATTGAACTTGGCGCGCTTGGATTCTCCCTGTGGGCAGGCATCCATTACATTATGTATCCCGTTTACTGGATGAGCCGGCATGATATGCGGACCGGCATGCTGTATATGGCAATTCTGCTTTATATGACAGTGACCTATCTGACGGATAACACCGCATTCTATTTCTGGAGCTGCATCGGCCTGAGGCTTTTGCCCATGAGTTACAGTTACCGGGTTAGCCGGCCCGGCAGGCAGACGCAGTGGAAACCGCCGACACCGGAAGAAGCGGCAGACGAGATCCGGTTTATTGAAATGAGAGGATAGAACGAAAATGCTGAATAAACTGAAGCGGCTGCCGGTTTATCTGAAAAATGGATTTCTTCTGGCTGCACTCTGGCCTGCTGCCACGATATTGCGAAAAACAAACAAAGCTTACCGTCATCTCTGGCTGGTGATGGAACGCGGATTTGACGCCAGGGATAACGCGTATTTCTTTTTCCGGTACTTGCGGGAACAGCATCCGCAGATCAATGCATGCTATGTCATCGACAAAACCAGTCCGGATCTTAAAAAGGTCGCGGAGCTTGGCAGGACCGTTTCCTACAGATCGCTCCGGCATTATCTGATGTATCTGGCAGCCGACATGCTGATCAGCACCCATGTGCAGCCTGTTGCCCCCGATCTGATGGCCTATTACCATCTGCGTCAGATCGGAATTCATCCGAGGGGAAAGCAGATATTTCTGCAGCACGGGATTATCAAGGATGAAATGAAGTGGATGAGATATCCCAGGCTGAAGGTTGATTTCTTTGCCAGCGGCGGAAAGCTGGAATATGATTACCTCGTTTCGGAATTCGGCTTTCCTGAAGGCGTGATTCAATATACAGGGCTATGCCGTTTTGACAATCTCATCCGGGGAAACAGCCCTTCCAATGAGATCCTGGTGATGCCTACCTGGCGCGGTTCGGATTACCCCCAGGGAGAGCGGTTTTATGAAACGGCTTTTTACCGGTACTTTCAGTCCATGCTGGAAAACCCTTCCCTGCTCCGTCTGCTCGAGGAGCAGGATCTTAAACTGGTTTTTTATCCTCACATTGAGCTGCAGAAAGAGCTGGAAAAGTTTCATTCACCATCGGGGCGGATCATACTGGCAAGCTGGCGGGATTACGACGTCCAGAACCTGCTGATGCGCTGCAGTCTTCTGATAACGGATTATTCCAGCGTGTTTTTTGATGTAGGCTATATGGAAAAACCGGTGATCTATTACCAGTTCGATATGGAAGAGTTCCGGAAATTCCATTATCAGGAAGGCTATTTCTCTTATGAGGACCATGGCTTCGGGCCTGTCGTACAGACGGAGGAAGCTCTGGTAAATGCCATAAAGGAATGCATCGGGAATGAATTCCGGATGCAGAAGAAATATCTGGACCGCCTGGAGGCCTTTTACCCCGTCCGGGATGAACAAAACTGTGAGCGGACATACCAGATTCTCCACCGGATGGACAGTGGAATCGCAGCGGAACGCTGAAACCGGATGGACGGCGAAATCGCAGCAAAACACTGAATCCGGACGGACCGCGGAAACGGAACAGAATGCCGGATCCGGATGCCTGTCCGCATATATGTGACGCCTCGCTGTGTCAAAATAGCAACAGGAGGAATAGGAAAAATGCTTCGTGTACTACACTCCGTCAGCAATATGGCGCGTGCGGGAATCGAAACCATGCTGATGAACTATTACCGGGAGATTGACCGGGACCGGATCCAGTTTGATTTCCTGGCCAATAAACCTGTTCCCGGGGAATATGACCCGGAAATACGCGCCATGGGAGGACGGGTTTTTGTCAGTCCCGGCCTGAACCCGCTGCATTTTCCAAAATACAGGCGCTTCGTAGCGGATCTGCTGCACGGCAGTCCTGAAATAAGGATCGTCCATGCGCATAACGAAGCCATGGGATATTATGCCCTCAAAAGCGCCAAGGACGCCGGGATCCGGGTCCGGATCGCGCACGCGCACAACACCCAGATTATCCGCGATTACAAGTATCCGCTGAAGATGATCTGCAAGCAGCTTCTTCCCGGCGCGGCAACG
>CADBQK010000546.1 GCA_902796775.1 uncultured Lachnospiraceae bacterium | reverse complement strand
TGCGGGTATCTCCTGTAAACTCCGCATTCAGCCGGTCTATAATTTGTTTCAGGTTAAGCTCTGCCATAACCTACTACCTCATTTCTTCGCCATAATATTCTTTGAGTCTGCAAGCACCTCATAGAACTTGCCATCGTTCGCTGTCTGGATCTTCCGGTAATTGACCTTCACGCCATCATCCAGGTCCAACTCAATACGTGACAATGCCAAGTGAGCAAGCTTTTCATCATAGTCCCGACATTCTTTTAACTGCTTTGTCAGTTTGTCTCTGCGCTTTGTCGCCTGTCCGACCTCGCGAGCATTTGTACTATGATCAATCATATCCTGCATGCGTCCAATCTCACTTTCATACACACGCTGCATACGGTGTAAATAATCTATCCGGAGATTACCAATAGTATCAGCATTGTATCGATGAAGATAAACCAGTGCTTTGAATCCGTTTTGTTTACCAGAGTCAAAAAGCCAATAAATTGGCCGTTTGCCTGAAGAGGCAAAGGAATAAACGCCACAGTGATCTTTGAAAAAATCATTCAAAAAATAATTTCTGATTATTTCACGACTTGAATCACCCTTATTCCCAAGTGACTTAGCTATAAAATCAAGGTTTTCCTCAAGTGTAACTTCCCCATAAACGACCTTCATCCAGGAACAAAATCTTGATACTATATCATCCTCCAGGTATTCTTCGTCAGTGATCGGGATAATATTATCTTCATCTGGAATGAAAGATACATAGTTTCTACTATCCCATTCGCCACCAGCGTACAAAAGACCATCGTTGTCTAATGAATATCTTCCAAACATACATCCAACAGCATATGATAAAAGAGACTTTATATCTTTTTGTAAATTTCCCTTATATACTGATATTTCTTTATCTTTTACTCTTGGGTCAAGTTCTGCCTGCATATGATATATATGCATGTAGAGCGAATTTAATTTTTGTTTATTCTCTTTAATCTTATTAAATCGGCCTTTACATTCATTAATCCATTCTTCATAGAGATCACTAAGTCGACTGTTCCTACTCTGTGATCGAGCTAAAGGATGAGTTATAAAGTCCCAAGATAATTCAAACGAATCCCAATCTTCTTTAGCAAGCCTAATATTCTTTCTAGCCAACTCTGCTGCTTCTTTTGTTTCATCAGTATTTCCAAAGACAATTGGCAGTTTTTTTACATATCCTGATTCAAATCCGAGCGTAGGAGAGAGAATATTAAGAATATATCCCGCAACATTGGAGTTCAGAAATCCTGTCAAATAATCCAAATCCACTGAGGAATCATCAGGAACAATGCACTGCCCTCCGTTGCTAAAAATGAAGCCATTACCATATCTTCTAAATGAAGGTTCGCTGCAAAGGACGCTCCATGTGATGCCAGGTTGAAAATAGTAGGCTATATTTGTGATCGTCCGAGTAATACTGTTATATTTTCTAACAGCATTTGCTTTCATCTCTTGACCATCATTTTCCCAGTTGACAACATAGCAATTATTTCCGTAATACTGCTTGAAGTCCCCACCATGATTAATTGGAAACCATTTTTTTCTTGACCCTTTTGCATCATCAAGACTACTAGCATTAAAGCATGTATCCGTTACGTCTACTTCAAACCAAAGCTTCAGATAATAATCATTATCGAGTGTTTTAAGCCCTTGACGTGGGTTTGCAATAATCTCTAATGCCTTACCTTCCGCAAAAACTTCTGGCTGATTGAACCAATAAGCAATCGGGAGTCCTGGAAGATCAAGGTACTTCTCTTGCTTTGCAAAATAAATCTGCTCTCTATTTAAGTACGCCTTTTCTTTTTCTCCTTCACTTCCATAGCTTAAAAGCCTGCAGTAAGTTGCTTGATACTCTCTTATACGATTATTTGATGAAACCCACGTGGTTGTTTGGACAACTTCTCCACCAATTTCATCAAACGCACGTGGTCCAAGATGCAACATGTTAATTATTTCGTTATCTATTTCATTCATACGGAGTTTTTCAAAACTTGATAAAAACATCCACGAATGCTGTGTGATCATTGCCCTATAACCGCCAGGCTTTGTAAATTGACCACAACGAATGATAAAAGCAGAGTAAAGATCCGCTTTGCCTTCCTCATAATTTTTCACAATGTAGTTCAACAAATGGGCGTTTTGATTTCTTCCTCCTAAATATGGAGGATTTGTTATGGTTACGTCGTATTGGTTCGAGAGGCATTCCCCCAGATGAATAATCAAAGATAGTTTTTCTGCGGTCTCATCAATTCCAACAGCCTCGAAACTCATTTGTCCAATAGTTTCAATATTGGTCACGAATCTGTCAAGCCGTTCCCAGTCACATCTCTTTACATAAAGAATAGACCCATATTCTTTAGCATCTTTGAAAACATCCAACAAATATGTCATTTGCGAAACAGCCGTTGCCTTTTCGCTTTCGGTCATCCCTTTTCCAAAATACTTTAGCTGATTTCTATTTATGCTGTTGCTTTCTTGAATTGAATAAAGATTAGGCTTGTTTTCTGCATTTAGAATTCGGCGATTATACTGTCGTGCCTTCATCATTGCAGCAAAATATGCCATCTGAAACGCACGATCATCTATGTCTAACCCATAGAGATTCTTTTCAAGAATACTTCTTGAAGCGTCACGCTTCCCATATCCTGCGCTCTCATAAATCTGCATCAAAACATCAAATGCATAGACCAAAATGTGCCCACTACCCATACAGGGGTCTATCATGGTAATCTGTTCCGGGCTCAGAGACGCACGTTCCTTCCGCAGTTTGCAAAGCTGTTCTTCGACTTCCGGTTCTTGTTTTGCTTTAGGTAAGTAGTATTTCCAGCCAAAATCTGATGCTAAAGCAGCCTCATCGATAGATTCATCCAATGCCTGTAGATGTTCAATCCAGACACGTCCAACAGAATTCTCAACCATATACCGAACGATCCAATCCGGGGTAAAAAGTTGTGTGACTGCAGGAATCTCCTCTTTGCTAATTTTGCCGGATTTTGAAAAAGCCTCATTCTTCGGCTCAGTATTGTAATACTGATACAACCAGCCGATGATCTCGACCTGGCCACCGCGCTCTACGTCGAAGTCTTCTTCCGAAATATCATGTACAAGATGGTAAACGACGCCATCCTGATCGATGACGGAGAGATTCAGCAAGAGTTCCGTATAATCATTAGTCTTCTCGAAAAGAGCAGGCAGGATCTCGTTTAATGCATTGCACTGCTTGATAAAAAGCAGCCGAAACACTTCATCCAGTTTATTTGCATTCTTTAAGTCCAGAACGGCCTGCTGCTCATCCCTGGTGAATTCCAGCTCAGCATCAAAAGGTGTCGTAACAAGGTCTGGCTCCAGTTTGCCGGTATCGGAAGAAAGCACACGGATATGGCTCGGCAGGTAATCATTAACCTCCATAAAGCGCACGGCGATCAGACGGTTAAACCAGGTATAGGCAACCTCCTCGATGATGTACTTATAAGCAGTCTTATAATCTGTTTCCTTTTCCTTCCGCCGGATCAGCTCCACCAGATGCTTTCTCTGGCGGATCGCTTCTCCCGTGATCGCATACGGTTCTGCCGTTCCGATATCATAGAATTCTG
>CADBQK010000545.1 GCA_902796775.1 uncultured Lachnospiraceae bacterium | reverse complement strand
CGATACAGATGGCAAGACGTTGGGGTAAGGATGGTATGTTTATCGCATTACCCACTTCTGCAACGGCAAATCAGATGGTGAGCCGCGTGCGTTCCTTATTGGAAATCCATAAAGGAGACCAGCAGGTTCGCCTTCTTCATTCTATGGCATGGATGGAGAATACTGATCAATTCCGGGAAGCTCCCAATGATGAGGCGGATCAGATCGCACAGTGGTTGGCACCCCTAAAGCGAGGTCTTCTGGGCCAGTTTTCTGTAGGAACGATCGATCAGGTAATGCTTGCTGCAACGGTTGTAAAAAACGGAGAACTTCGCCTTCTTGGTTTAGCTAACAAAGTATTGATTATAGATGAAGTACATTCATACGATCAGTATATGATGGGTATTATTCTCCGTCTACTTGAATGGTGTAAGGCATTGAGGATTCCGGTGGTGATGCTTTCAGCCACTCTCCCTTTGGAAATGAAAGAACGGCTGTTTGGTCTGTACATGGATGAGGAACTGTCGAGAGAATATCCCCTGATTACCGCTGTAACGGGTCAGGGGGACCTGATAGAACACAGGATAAATCATACCAGCCATGCCCTATGCGCTAATATCAGCTTAACGAATTGCCTTTGTGATGCAGAAAAAATTGCAGAGAGGGCTGTTGAACTTGTCCGGAATGGTGGCTGCATTTGTGTTTTGATGAACACGGTAAAAGAAGCGCAGGATGTTTATAAGGAAATAAAGAAAAGATATCATGAGAATATTCTGCTGTTCCATGCACAGTTTACTGCACAAAGAAGAAAAGAGATAGAGGCCGAATGTATAAAGAGATATGGGAAAGATAAGACAGCTCGGCCAAGTCGGTCAATATTAGTCGCGACACAGGTTGTTGAGCAATCTTTGGATGTGGATTTCGATGCTATGATTACAGCGATAGCACCAATAGACCTGATAATACAACGATTGGGACGTGTGTTTCGTCATGAAGAAACGATAAGGCCAAATTCATTTCCTACACCTTCTTTGTATGTTATTACGCCCTCAGAAGATGGACAGTTTGGGTCAAGTGCATATGTGTATCCGCAGCCATTACTAAAAAGCAGTATCAGGGTTCTTTCTAATAGGAGTACGATCAGAATACCGGAGGATATAGCTGCGTTGGTACAGCAAGGATACGATCCGGCTTTTGTCCCACCGGATGCCATACAAGAATGGCTTGAGAACAAAGTGAAGGAGCAGGTGGAAGCAGGAGCAAGTCAGCAGTATCTGATAAATCCACCGAATCAAAGTTACAATATTTTGGATGACTCTCTTTTATACGACGATGATTCAGGTATGTTGGCTGTTAAAACACGATTGGGAGAACCGACAATCAGACTGGCATGTATCTCACAGGAGATGATGGAGTCTCTTAAACCTTACCTGAAGTATAGAGACGGAAAACAATACGCCGATGTCTGGAGAGAAGATATTGCTGAAAAGATAATGCTTCGATCAGTTTCTGTTCGTAGGTCCAGACTTGGAAAGGATGCTATAGGTTCGGTTCATTTGTTTGGAGGAAAGCTGCTGTCCGGGACATGGCTTTTTTATGAACAAGACCAAGGGTGTGTATTGCAAAATGGTAAGAAAATAGTTATTGATGAGGAACTTGGATTGATGATCGACCAGGAAGGAGGATAAAGTGAAGGCTTCGTTCGATGTGTTGACCCAGGCATGGATCCCGGTTATCACTGCTGATAATAGAGCTCAAACCTTGGGAATCCGTGAGACTTTGGCAAATGCGCATAGGATTAAAGAGATCAGTGATGCCTCCCCTCTGAAGGAATTCAGTATCTACAGATTCCTTAGTCTGTTTCTGATGGATGCCTTTAGACCGGAAGACGCGATTGAGATCGAAGATCTTTTGTCGGAAGGGATGTTCAATCAGACAATAGTAGAGGATTACATTAACCAATGTGTGGATGAAGGTGTCAGCTTCGACCTGTTTGATGAAAAACGTCCTTTTTTGCAGAGCGTGTTTGATGCAGGGATAGATAATCAGGAAAAGCCGGTCACTGTTCTGGACTGCACTTTACCAAGCGGAAATAATCATATGCATTTCTCCCATACGCTACCGAAGTGGATAGAACCAGAAGAAGCAGTAAAGCTGATCCTGACAACGTATCTGTTCTGCACAGCCGCAGCGCAAGGCTATCCTTCTGGTGTTTATGGGGCTCCTCCTCTTTTCGGGATTATAAAAGGGAAAAATCTTTTTGAAACTCTCGTTAATACATTATATCCGATGGATCGGATCGGAATCCATTTTGACGATCCACCTGTTTTATGGCGAAGAAAATCCCCGCTCATACCCAAAGCTGAAATAGCGGAAACTTCATGGTTGCAGGGGATGCTTTTCCCTACCCGTAGAATCCATTTGAACGGCGACGAAAACAATCACGTAATAAGTGTTTATCTTAGCCAGGGGGAGAATTATAAGAATAAAGAGGCATGGAGGGATCCTTATGTGACGTATCGGAGCAATGAGAAATCCGTTTTTCCGTTAAGGCCGCACATGGAAAACCCAATATGGCGGAATTTTTGCGATATCATCGATTTACCGGGGAAT
>CADBQK010000544.1 GCA_902796775.1 uncultured Lachnospiraceae bacterium | reverse complement strand
TCTTCCCCTGTCAGCAGTTTGTATGCCTGGAGATATTTGTCAATAGTCTTGTCTGTGATCTCCTGCGGAAGGGTCCAGTCATTACCGGGGTTTGCTTTGAGCCAGTCGCGGGCAAACTGCTTATCGAAGGAAGGCTGGGATTTGCCGGGCTCATATCCTTCGGCCGGCCAGAAGCGGGAGCTGTCGGGAGTGAGCATCTCATCGCCCAGGACCATATTGCCATCTTCATCGAAGCCGAACTCAAACTTGGTGTCAGCGATAATGATGCCCTTGCTGAGCGCATAGTCAGCGCATTTTTTATAAAGCGCGAGGGTATAGTCGCGAAGCTTTTCGGCATATTCTTTTCCCTTGCCGGGGAAGTACTTCTCCAGATGATCAATGCTCTGCTCGAAGCTGATATTCTCATCGTGCTCGCCGATTTCTGCCTTGGTGGACGGTGTATAGATCGGCTCAGGCAGTTTGTCAGACTCCTTCAGTCCCTCCGGAAGCTTGATGCCGCAGACCAGACCGGTCTTCTGATAGCTTTCCCAGCCGCTGCCGGTGATGTAACCGCGTACGATGCATTCGATGGGCAGCATGTTGAGCTTCTTGCATTTCATGCTGTTGCCGTCAAAACGGGGCTGCTGGAAAAACTCCGGCATATCCTTTACATCTACGGAGATCATGTGATTCGGAATAATGTCTTTGGTCATGTCAAACCAGAAGCGGGACATCTGTGTCAGGACGGTTCCCTTTTTCGTCACTTCATTGTGCAGGATCACATCAAAACAGCTGATCCTGTCGGTTGCAACCATGATCAGGCTGTCGCCCGCATCATAGATCTCACGTACTTTTCCTTCTTTAATCGGTTTCATTTCCTGCATATCTGCGTCATCCCTTCTCTGCATAAGCAGTATCACTAAGTTATCCTGGTGAAAACAGTCGGATTGTTTTGTAAATAATCAGATACATTGTATCACAAAAGAATATGAAAAACATGCCATAAATCATGAATACCCGGCAGTTGTCTTTGGTAAATACTACAGGAAAGGCAGTTTTCAGTTTGCGAACGCAGGATCTTATGTTATGATGGGTATACTTTGTGAAAAACTGGCAGAACAAATACTTTCAAACATATATTTGGGCGGGAGACTGAATTCTATGCAGAAAGAACTGTTTCAAAACAGGAAGAAGATCCTGCTGCAGTGGCTGCAGATCGTTGCCGGCCTGCTGGTGTTTGCTTTTGGCGTACATTTGACGATTTTTGCAAATATCGGTCTGGCACCCTGGGATTGCTTTGGTATGGGGATATCCTATCATACTCCGCTTAATTACGGTTTATCCATGACTGTGATGGCGGTTGCTATTCTTTTGATCGATCTGGCATTATGTGAAAGGATCGGTTTCGGAACGATTATCGATGCTTTTCTGACCGGTAATTTTGTGCAGATGTACAATGATCTGAACCCTTTTCCGGAGAATCACAGCCTGTGGGCAGGGATCGTTTTGATGCTGAGCGGCTTTGTCTTTATGGCTCTCGGGATGTATTTTTACATGAAAACGGCGCAGTGCTGCGGTCCGAGAGATTCCCTGCTGGTCGGGCTGGGGAAGAGGATGCCGCGAGTGCCGATCGGAGCAGTAGAGATCATCCTTTGGGCAGTCGTACTCCTGGCAGGGTGGCTGCTTGGAGGACCGGTCGGGATCGGTACCCTGATCAGCACCTTCGGAGCAGGCGTCATTATGCAGCTGGTATATAACGCACTGCATTTTGAACCCCGTGCCATCCGGCACAGGGATGTATTTGAGGTCGCAAAGATACTGGCAGGCAGCAAGTCCTGACCAGCTGAGCTAAGATTAAGATATGAAGTTTACTTATCGGGACGCGTCAAGATACCTTATATTGTTTCCATCATAACATAACAGCAATCAAAAAGGGCTGGCCTTAAAAGGTCAGCCCGATTGCGTCTGTCAGGAGTCCTGCAAGTACACCGCAGCCGTACAGGCAGACAAGCAGACGTATGTTTTCGCGCATATTCTCATTTGTACGGAAAAGCACCAGCAATCCTACACCGGCACCTACCATCAGTCCGGCAATCATCTGTCCGGCACTGATGATCCCGCGCAGATAAAGCTCCGTGATCATCACGGAAGCGGCGCAGTTCGGAATCAGCCCGATGATACCGCACAGAAAAGCCCCCATCTGCGGAGACTGGCTGATAAAACCTGCCAGCTTGTCTTCGCCCAGCATTTCGACCAGAAAAGCGAAAGCTAGTGTGATGACAAAGATGAACAATATCACATGAAGGGTGTGGATCAGAGCGGATTTAAAAATATTGCCCTCTTCGCAGTGGCAGTCTTCCCGCTCGCACATATCGTGGATATGCTTGAAATTCGGTTTCCGTTTGATCAGTCCTCTGAAGAAATCCAGCGCAAATCCGAACACAAGAGCAAAGAGAAATTTAGTCAGCAGGATCTTTGCTATCGTCATCGGGGCAACCGCCTGTGAGAGCATGATCGGAAGCATCTCATCGGATGTAGACAGGAAAACCGCGAGCAGGGTCCCTCCGGTAATCAGTCCGCCGGAAAAAAGGCTGGCCGCCGATGCGGAGAATCCGCACTGCGGGACAATCCCCAGTGCCGCGCCGATAGCAGGTCCGGCCTTTTCATATTTCCAGAGCGTACGGATCATCTTTTCCTCTGCCCTCTCCTCCAGATATTCCATAGCCAGATAGGTCAGGTAGAGAAATGGAAGGAGCTTAAGCGTGTCCAGGACCGCCTCGAAGATAGTTTCAGTAATCATGATATCAGTTTGCCTTATCCTTTCCCCTGATTACCTTCGATTGCCTCGATTTCGCTGAGCGTGGGTATTGCGGACTCTGCTTAATCACCCATCCGGAAACCGCATTTTTAAAGATCTTACTAATCAGGGAATTTTAATCTTATACTGGTTGCCGTAATGTTTCCCGACAGGGGTATCGTCTCCCTTGAAGCCGCTGACCATATAGTAATAGGTCTTCCCCTTTTCTACATTGGTATCATAGTAAACGGTCGTCTCGCTGCCCTCACAGGAGATGACGTCATATTCAGCTGCTGCTCCCTCTGTGTTCCGGGCAACCAGGTAGTAGCCTGTTCCGTCGATCTTCTTCCAGGAGATCTTAACACCTTTCGAGGCAGAATAAGACAGGGACATTTTGTCGTTAGAGTATTTGCCGGCTTTAGCCTTGGCAGAGTATTTGCTGAGATATGTCTTTTTTCCTTTTTTCGAATAGAGTCTTACCTTGTAGTAGTATTCTTTTGAAGCGGAAAGCTTTTTATCTGTAAATACCGGCTTGGAAGTCGTCTTGATCAGCTTATATTTCCCATTCTTTTTAGCTGCCCGGTAGATCTTCATGCCATATCCGCCATCGTTGGTGCAAGTGATGACAGCCTTCTTCTTTGCTGTCCGTTCTACCGTGATTTTCGGCTTCACCTTTTTTACATCGGAAGCCTTTGCTTTTTTGACAGTAATATCTATGGAATCCTGCAGCTCCTGTGTCACTGCGGTCAGACTCATTTTTCTGCCATAGATACGAAGCGTCAGCTTGCCGGTGGTATTAGGCGTGTAGGTTGTTTCGATTGTTGCAGCCTTGGTGTATGTAAATTCCTGAGAGGCCAGTTCTGTATCCCCCTTAAACACTTTAAGGGTTACAGGCATCTCCTTATAAGTCGTAGTCGATGGCCTTCCCCAGGCATCGAACCTCGTCTCTTTGTTTACAACACCGGCATAGAAGGAAATCCGGATCTCCTTACCAGCCTTAAAAGCAGCCCCGGACTCCGGGGTTTTGAAATAGTAATACGTGGATGCCTCAGCCTGCAGCATACCCAGCGGCATCAGCAATGCCAGAAGCAGAAGCAGCGGAAAAAGAGTGACAAATCGTATCGGTGAATGTTTCATGACAGTCCCTCCCTTTTTTGTATAATACTATATATAGAGTTATGCTAATAATAGCAAAAAAGCAGAGATACTGTCAATCACGGCACTTTTGCCAGCCTCTTTTTTTTACCGCTTAAATGTGGTACCATAGAGTCGATAATCTGTTGGAAAACTGCGAAACTATAAGGGAGTAAAAAATGTTGCTTATCAGGGAAGTGCGCATTATTGACCCGGTCACAGAAACGGATCAGATTGCCGATATATTGATAGAAGGAGAGACGATCTGCAGGGTGGGCCGGCATCTGGAGGGTATACCTGCAGCGGCTGAAGAAACAGACAAAACAGGATACGGAGGACCTGCCATCCCGGACAAACTTAGCATAATCGATGGCAGGGGGCTGGTGGCAGCGCCTGGTCTGGTGGATGGACACGTGCACTTTCGTGATCCCGGCCAGGAGGCGAAAGAAGATATCTTTACCGGTGCGGCTGCGGCTGCCAGGGGTGGTTTCACCAGTGTGGTCTGTATGGCAAATACGAAACCACCTGTAGATAATACTGAAACTCTGCGATATGTGCTCGAAAAGGGCAGAAGGACCGGGATACGTATCTTTTCTGCGGCAAATCTGACAAAAGGCATGCAGGGGAAAGAACTGACAGATATGGCTGCGCTGAAAGAAGCCGGAGCAGTGGTTTTTACAGATGATGGTGTACCAGTCATGGATGAAAAACTGCTGGTAAAGGGAATGGAATCAGCTCGTGATCTGGACATGCCGGTCAGTCTGCATGAGGAGGATCCGGCGCTCATGAGCCAGCCCGGAGTGAACCTGGGAGAGATCTCAGAAAAGATCGGTTACGGAGGGGCAAGCGCAGCAGCAGAGTATGTTCTGGTGGCCAGAGACTGCATGCTGGCACTCCATACCGGGGCAAAGGTATGTATCCAGCATATCAGCTGCGGAAAGTCTGTCGAGATGGTCCGTCTGGCCAGAAAGCTTGGGGCAGATATCCATGCGGAGGCGACACCTCACCATTTCACCTTGACCCAGGAGGCTGTCCTTTTGTATGGCACCAATGCCAGGATGAACCCTCCGCTGCGCACGGAGCAGGACCGGCAGCAGATCATAAAGGGTCTGATGGACGGGACGATCGATATGATCGCAACTGACCATGCCCCGCACACACCTCAGGAAAAAGGAAAGGATATGGAGCATTCTCCCAGCGGGATCATCGGGCTTGAAACAGCCCTGGGACTTGGAATCCGATCTCTGGTCGAGCCTGGATATCTGAGCCTGATGGATCTGGTCCGGCTGATGAGCACACAGCCTGCCCGGATGTACGGGATGGAGCCGGTCAGTATTCAGGCAGGATACCCGGCAGATATCGTCCTTTTCGATCCGGCCGGCAAGTGGACGGTCAGCACCTTTGCTTCCAGATCATCCAATTCCCCCTTTACCGGCTGGGAGCTTCCGGGAAAAGTGCACGCCACGATTTGCGGTGGAAGGATCGTCTACCTGAAAGATCCTTCCGCATAAGAAGTAAGATAAGAAAAGATAATCATTAAAACATATAAAAACAGACAAAACTGCAGACAAACTTGTTTTATGGAAAGTGGAGACGAATAGTAGTATGCCAAGTATCAGTTATACCCTTACGGAGAAACTATTCCGCCATACCCTGATGGCGGTTATGGCGAGCGGGACAAAAGAAGAGTTTATTGAATATGTATACAGCATGTCGTCAAGAAGGCTTTTGGAAGTGCCATCTTCTTCCTGGCAGGGAAAGTATGATTACAGTGAATCCGAAGAAGAGGAGATGACCCTCGTCAAGATCGGACCGAAAAAACGGAAAGGGGATGCTTCTGGTCATACCGGACGAAGGAAGCTGGTCCTCTACCTGACCGGAGACGGTTTGTACGAGCCGCCTACTCTGGCAGATTTTGACCTTTGCGGAGGGATTGTTGATCACACGGGCTGCGATGTCTGGCTGGTCGGCTATCCCCTGATCCCGCAGGCAAAGCCTCTGGAGATCATGGAGAGCGTATACGGGATCTACCGGCGCGCGCTGGAGGAGTATGCCCCTGCGGATATCACTCTGATGGGACTTTCCTCGGGCGGAGCACTGTGTCTTGGTATCTGTTTCTATACCAGAGAGAAGGAGACCGGCCTTCCTCTGCCGGGCAGGATCCTGCTGCAGTCGCCTCCCCTTTGCAGCCCGCCCACAGAGGAGCAGCTGGCCGTGATGAAAACTCTGGAGAGTAAAGATGTCACAGCAGGTATCGGCTATTTCAAATACCTGGCGGCAATTTCTTCATTCATGGGGGCAGAGTATCTGGTCCGCCCTATGAAATACAGTATGGAAGGCTTTCCTCCAATCGACCTGTTCTACGGGACGCACGAGCTGGCCTGTGCATACCTGGATGATTTCCGGGAGAAGTGTGCCGGAGAAAATGTCTCTCTTACTGTCCATACAGGAGAAGGGATGATGCGCTGCTGGTGCCTGCTCGGAAAAACTCCAGAGGCCAAAAAAGTGCGGGAGGAGTACTGGAAGATTATCAGCAGCTGATCTGTATCTTCAGGGATATACAGCCCGCATTCCAAACAGATTGGGGATCGCGATCTGCTTGTAAGAAGATGCAGTACAAGACGGCTGATTCAGCCGTCTTTTTTTTATCCTAATCCTTGCATTGCCACTTGTTCTGTGAGATAATGTGATTTAATGGTTAGATGCCGCCATGCTTTCAGACAGGATCTGATTTCTTTCACCGGGAATAGATCACAGATCAGTTTTTGCAAGCTGAGGCGGAGAATTCTAAGGCTGTAACGGAGGCTGATTCCGTAATGATAAGGAGCAGATCATGCTGAATGCAAATAAGATTCGCTGGATGACAAGAGCATCCATTTATGAAAAAGAGGAAGGCAGAGAGGATCTTGCCCGCAATACTTTTTTTGCCAGTGATTATGTCAGGTTCTGCCTGCTTCGCAATTTCATTTGCGTGACGCTGGCAGCGATCATGATCCTGATGATCTATCTGCTGTGCAGGGTCGAGTATGTGATGACTCTTGCAGCGGAAATGAATCTTGGGCCCTTTGTCCGCCAGGTGCTGACAATCTATCTGGTCACGGTAGTAGTGTATACACTGATCGGGGCAGTCATATACAGCGTACAGTATGTGCGGAGTAAAGAGCGGGTCCGGAAATATTACCGGATGCTGAAACTGATTGAAAAATACGGAAAGGAGGACAGTAAATGAACGGCTTGCTGAAACTTAGGGAACGGGGTATCCGCTTCTTTAAAGAGTATGAAACATGGTTCCGTATCATCGGTAAGTTTATTGGTATGATGCTTGTATTCAACTGCATCAATACAAAACTGGGATATATGCAGATCCTGTGCCAGACGCCGGTCGTTATCCTGCTCTCCCTGATCTGTTCCATCATTCCTTCCGGTTTTGTCCTGTTTCTGGCTTTTGCCGTGACAGCAGCTCATATGATGGCGCTAAATACAGTGATCGGCATTCTCGCGATTTTTGTGATGCTGATCGTTTACCTGCTGTTTTTGAAGTACACAACCAGACAGACTCTGGTGCTGCTGGCGATTCCGGTACTGATGCAGTGGAATCTGCATTTTGCGGTTCCTGTAATTGCAGGTGTTCTGTTTACTCCTTATGCTTTCATCCCTGCTGCTGCCGGCATGTTTCTGGTAAAGTTCCTGGGGAACTGTGTGGACGCAGCTCCGCTTGCCGGCACTGTAAAGGCAATTGATTATGAAGGGATCCTGACAGCTTTTATTCAGGTGTTTACCAGGACTTTTGAGGATCGGTCGATCATACTGTTTGCTGTTTGTGCGGCTGCAGCTGTAGCTTTCGGCTATCTGCTGTCAAGGCTGTCTTTTGATTATTCCTGGTATGCGGGACTGGCCCTTGCAGCTGTTTGTGAGGTCGCTGCAGCATATGGAGTCACTTCTCTTCCGGGCTTCACGGTTGATTCCACAGCTGTGATTACAGGTGCGGTGATTGGTTTTGCTGTGGGATGTATCATCCAGTTTTTCCGGCTGATGGTCGACTATTCCCGAAAACAGTATGTCCAGTTTGAGGACGAAGAATATTATTACTATGTCAAAGCGATTCCGAAATTCCTGACACCTGTTCCAAACAGGGAGCGGGATGATAATGATCTGCAGGCTGTGATCAGCGAAGGCAAAAAAGCAGCCAGGAATATGCGCAGCGGGATCGGCCGTCTCAGACAGAACTCCAAAGACAAGCCAAAGAAGCAGTAGAACGTAGCAGTAAAAACAGGAAGTAATCATTAAAGAGGCATCCATATGGATACTATTAAAAATCTGTTATCCCATCTGGGATTACCCAGAAGCTTCCATGTGACTTACATATTTGAGATCCTCCTTCTGACGATCCTCATTTATGAGGTGATCATCTGGGTAAAGAATACCAGAGCATGGACACTGCTGAAGGGCATCATCGTGGTCGTAGTGTTCGTTGCAGTCTGCTATATTTTCAAGCTGACAACACTGACCTGGCTGTTATCCAGGATAGCAGGCGTGCTGCTGACGATGGTTGTCATCCTGTTCCAGCCGGAGCTTCGAAGAGCGCTGGAGCAGCTGGGCAGGCGGAATTATTTCGGTACCCTGATCGGACTGGGCGATAGTGCCTGGGCTCTTGAAGAGTCCAGAAGCCAGGATAAGGTCAATGACGAGATCATCAAGGCTGTGCTGGAGATGAGCAAGGCCAAAACAGGCGCCCTGATCGTAATCGAAAACCAGGTTTCGCTCAATGAATATGAGCGTACGGGGATTGCAATGGATGCCTATGTATCCAGTCAGCTGCTTGTCAATATTTTCGAGAAGAATACACCGCTGCACGATGGAGCTGTATTTATCCGGGATCAGAGGATCGTAGCAGCTACCTGTTACCTGCCTCTTTCCGACAATATGGATGTTGGGAAAGAGCTGGGGACCCGGCACAGGGCCGGTCTTGGGATCAGTGAAGTATCTGACAGTGTGACCATCATTGTTTCCGAGGAAACAGGAGATATCTCTATTGCCGAGGGCGGGATGCTCCGCCGCAGGCTCGATAAAGAAAAACTGCAGGAAAGACTGTCTGCGAAACAGTTGGCAACTTCGAAAAAAACGCTGGATATACTGAAGGGGATGATAAAGAGTGGGAAGCAGCAGGCTGACTCATAACCTTGTATATAAGGTCATGGCACTGGTGATTGCCATTGTCCTCTGGCTGGGTATCCTCAATGCCGAAGATCCTGTAACCACCCGCGAGTTTTCCAACATACATGTCAAAGAGCTGAATGCAGATGTAATCACCTCTGCAGACAAGGCATACAGCTATGTCGATGGGATTGATACGGTGAATGTGCGGGTTACCGGACGCACGTCCATGGTAAACAATGTACAGCGCGATGATATCCGTGCAGTTGTGGATCTTTCCAAACTGTCCGATACGACCGGAGCTGTTCCTGTGGATGTATCCTGTGACCGTTATCCGTCCCTGGAAGTCTCTACAGAAGGAAGCAGCGGGATCCTGCGGATCGAGATGGAGGATCTGGAGCAGAAGGCTCTGAACATACAGGTGGAAGCCCTGGGTAATGTTGGCGAAGGGAAATACATTGGCAAAGGTGTTGCAACTCCGAATCTGGTCACTGTATCCGGCCCCAAGTCTGTGGTAGATAATGTAGCCAGTGCAGTCGTCCGTGTAAGTGTCAGTGAGCAGAATACTTCAGACATTACGACCAATACCGAGGTAAAGCTCCTTGCGCATGAGGGGCGTGAGATCAACACTTCGGCTCTTACACTTTCGGAGACCCATATTTCCGTGACGCTGCCGATCTACAATACCAAAAGTGTACCGGTTGAGCTGGAGCTGACAGGAACGCCCAAAGAGGGATATAACCTGATTTCTTCGGAATACCAGCCCAAAGAGGTAGCTGTAGCCGGTCCGGACAGGCAGCTGGATAAGGTTACACAGGTGGTATTAGATTCCTATGACATCTCAGAGTCCCAGGGGAGAGTGGAGGAATCCCTGACGATTGCAGATAACCTCAAGGAAAAACTGCCGTCGGGAGTGGTTCTGACGGAACCGGCAGCCAGTATAGCACTGGCATTGGATATTGAAAAAGCAGGAGAAGAGACGTATAATCTGTCTATTGATCATATCAGTCTGGATGGCAGCAGCGCATGGCTGGATTACCGTCTGGTAGGAGATACTGCTGCAGAAACGATCCCTGTGGTCCTGAGCGGACCATCCCTGGAACTCTCCAATATCAAAGCGGATTCCCTGTGGGGGAGAGTTAATGTCAGAGAACTTGGAGAAGGAGAATATGATCTGCCTGTGGAGATTGAGCTTCCTGAAGACTTAATGCTGGTTAATGAACCGGTTGTTCATTTGGAAGTAAGCCCCGGGCAAACGGATTTTAGTGAATGAAACATTAATAATTAACATGGGAGGTAAATGAATCATGCTGAACTACAAGAAGTACAAGAGAGTACCGGTCATGGATTATCCTGAGAGGCAGTGGCCGGACAAAGAAATCCAGAAAGCGCCCATCTGGTGCAGTGTTGATCTGCGCGACGGCAATCAGGCGCTAATCGATCCGATGGTGGTCGAAGAAAAGCTGGAATTTTTCAACCTTCTTGTGAAGCTTGGTTTTAAAGAGATCGAGATCGGATTTCCGTCTGCTTCACAGATTGAATACGATTTTCTCCGTATGCTGATCGAGAGGAAACTGATTCCGGACGATGTCAAGATCCAGGTCCTGTCCCAGTGCAGACCGCATCTGATCAAAAAGACTTTTGAGTCGATCCAGGGCTGCAAAAATGTTATTTTCCATATTTATAACTCCACTTCTGTCCTGCAAAGAGATGTTGTCTTCAATATGAGCAAGGATGAGATCAAGCAGATTGCCATCGACGGCACCAATATGGTGAAGGAGGGTATGGCCGGTTTCGACGGTAAGATCCAGCTGGAGTATTCCCCGGAGAGTTTTACCGGTACGGAGATGGAATTTGCTCTGGAAATCTGCGAAGCAGTTAAGGAGACCTGGCAGCCGACCGTCGATAATCCCATTATCTTTAACCTGCCGGCAACAGTGGAAATGACAACGCCTAATGTCTATGCCGACCAGATCGAGTGGATGTCCAGACACTTCACGGAGAGGGATAAGATCATCCTCAGTATTCATCCTCATAACGACAGAGGCTGTGCGGTAGCGGCTTCCGAGCTGGCTCTTCTGGCAGGTGCCGAGAGGATCGAAGGCACTCTGTTTGGAAACGGGGAGCGTACCGGCAATGTCGATATTCTGAATATAGCCTACAATATGTTCTCCCAGGGGATCAATCCCGAGCTGGAGATCGAGAATGTCAATGAGATCATAGATGTATGCGAGCGCTG
>CADBQK010000543.1 GCA_902796775.1 uncultured Lachnospiraceae bacterium | reverse complement strand
TTGATCGCATCCACTGCATTCTGCGCCTGTTCGATTGCGTTCTGCTGCGTTTGCTCCTGCGGTGTACTCGTCTTTCCAAATCCAAGACCGCCCATCTGCGTCATGGCAAGATAGCCGATCAGAAGGGCAACAACTAAAATCACAATTAGTACAAGTCCGGAACCTTTACCTTTGCTGTTCATTTTTCTCTCCTCCACACACTTCATATTTCCCGGTATTTACAAGAGCGCTTCCCCGGAATTTGGAGAAGCGCTTTTCATTCTTATCTGACTTGCCTAGTTCACCTCAAACCATGCCGGGTCAATTTCATCAAAGAGGTTGGCATACTGGATGTACTGGTACTTCTGAATCAGCGGGTCATCCATAACCTCGGCTACGCCAGTGTAGATGTTGCCCTCGATGTCCATGACCCCCTGGGAGGTGATGATGGGGTAGTGCTCATACAGTTCACCGAGCATCTGCACATAGGGCGGCATGGGGAAATTGCCTTGGTCTAAGATCAGCCACGGGAGATAATTTGCGCTGATGCCCATGTTGTGAGTCTTTGGGGTCTCATAATTTGTCCAGATGAAGAACTTTGATTTGTATATGTCAAGCTGAGAATACAAATCTGTATAAACTTCCTCGTAGGCAACATTAGGCAAGCTTGGCTGATGATCTCCGAAAAAAACTATCATAGTTGGTTCGTCGTTGTTCTGATACGTTTCTAAAAGTTGTTTAACCTCATCATCGGACGCCTTAATGAGTGACAGGTAAACCTGTGTATCCACATATAGGTCACTACCGTACTCCGATACTGTTTCTGCCTTTTCAACATCAAGCCAACGCTCATACCCCGCATGGTTCTGCATGGTTACGTCAAACAGGAATCTAGGATGACTATTCTTTTCTTCATCCACTGCTTCGATATACAGATAGTCTGTAATGTCCGCAGGCAGATCATGCAACTTTGTAATCTCGCCGAATGCCTCAAAATCTTTGATGCTATGGAATGTATCGAATCCTAAATTGGGATAGACCATATTGCGGTTCCAGTTCTTGGCATCGTTAGGGTGGAAGGCATCCGTACTGTATCCCAAACCCTTAAAGTATTGTGCCAGTGAGAAAAGCTGTTTTGTCACATTTTCCGTATATGGATAAGCACCAGGCCCCAAAAATGCCAGAGAATTCCCTGTTAACGCCTCAAACTCTGTGTTACATGTTCCGCCGCCTATCACACCGACATGCAGATTGCCCTTAATTGTGTTTTCATTCAGGCTATCAATAAAAGGCATTACATTGATTGCGGGATTCATACCGACGGTACGCAGGTCTGAAAAAGCCTCATTCATGACCATGATAATGTTGGTAGGACGAACACCTTCAGTCTCCGTTAATTCTTGCTGATATTCCTCCAAATAGTTTTCAACAATTTCCTTTGAATAACCTTCCGGCATTTTAACCCTGGTATTGTATGCACTTTTTAGGAATGTGAGAACCATGCCCTCCTCGTGAAAGCTCTTCATTAAAACAGCATCCCAAGCAAAAGAACTAAGCGATTTGTAGGTGTTGGTGTTGATGCCAATGACCATCAGTAGCACTGCTGTAGCAATAGAGATGCCACGCTGGAGGAGCTGTTTTCGCATAGGCTGTTTTACTGAGGGTTTGCTATTCTTCCAGTTCAACACCAGCATAACCCCATAGAGGATCACTATAACTACGCCTAGTACTATCTGCCAAGTCGGCGCAAAGTTGTATCCGCCCATTACTTCCGCTGCCGTCCCAGTAGCCTTTAGGTCTGCGGGCATGATTGGCTTGCTGCGGAACTGAATAACGAAGTAGTTGGCGATATACCAGAATGTGGTAAAGGCCATCGTAAATAATGTACCCAGAAAAGGGGTCGTCAGTGCATTCAGTAGCAGACTTAAGGCGAAGAGGAACAGCCAATTCAGCAAGAAATGTATATAAGTCACATATGACAGACTGCCGCAGAAGAAACACCCTGAAAGCAGCGTCACACCTATGCAGATCATTTTAAAGATCGGAAGTTTTAGTCTGGGGATACGGTTAAAAATATAGTTGGACAAGACCGCCAGAAGTATTGCCATGAGGATAAGCACGGAAAAATAGATAACCCAAAACCATATAGGAATAAAAGTAGGTGATAATGTAACAGTTGCACCTTTGTCAGGGTCAAATACCTCGATATGCAAAACACCGTCATGGGAAGAGAGTTTAGCCTGCTGGCCTTCAATTTCATCACCGTTTGGAAGAATATCTGTCGGATCAATATGGGTAAGATGAATACCCTTTATATAGGAATCAATTTCGATTATATCAAATTCGGATACATCAGAAGTGACTAGCTCAAGACGATCAACATCATAATGAAAATCTCCAAGAGTAGCCTTTTTCAACTCACTGCCAAAGTAAAACTCAATTTTGTAAAAAGCTGCAAATCCCTGGGCAGGGCACACATAAGTCTGGCAGATTCCCTCTCCGACTATATTATCTGTATGCAATATAAGCTGGAATTGTATCGGAAAATAGCCAAAAAACATCAGCACGAAAACCAACGGCAGGGTGATCAATAGTGCTGATAATATTCCTTTGGAGTGAGTTTTCATATTGTGAACCTCCAATTTCGAATTATGGAAAAAGCGCCGTCCTGCATGCTAGGACGGCGCCTTCTCATTGAGTTCAGTCAGGTTTTCCCGGGTTCCCGACTAAGAACACGCTAAGACAAATTCAGCTAACGCTAATTAGCTTGCTGTTGCTGGGATTGATCTTAAGAGTCCACGTGTTTCCACTAGTCTTGGCAGATACAGTAATGGTCTTCTCCGCACCATTAACACGGACCTGCAGTTTCCCATTCTGTGTGTTCTGCCAGCCAGACTGAGTCTGACGAGCAGTAACCGTAGCGGAAGGAGTACCGGTCGCGCCGTCGGACAGATAAGTGGCCACAACCTCAGCATAAGCAGCACGCAGATTGGACATATCAGTAGCCTCACGAGCCTTCTCAAGCTGAGTGGTGAAAACGGGGATTGCGATGGCAACGAGGACGGCAATGATCGCAACGACGATCAGCAGTTCAGCCAGGGTAAAGCCCTTGTTGTTTTTCTTCATGTAGTATCTCCTTTTCATGTAGATTTGCTTGTCGG
>CADBQK010000542.1 GCA_902796775.1 uncultured Lachnospiraceae bacterium | reverse complement strand
CCTTCAAATGCGGTGATCCAGGCCGGGGTAGTTTCAAACGAGGAGGATATGGCATTCGTCAACGAGGCTCCCGAGGAGAGCGAAGAGATAGGGCTTTAAGCTGTTCTCTCCTTCATAAAGGACATACTTATCCTTATCCTCATATTCCCTGGTCCAGAGCAGCAGCTCTCCGGTCTTTGGAGGTGCGGGTAAAAAAACCCCTTCCCGGGCGAGAAAACAGGTTCTTGCTGTTGCCTTTACACGACGTGTCCTGGCAACGGCCTGAGCAACGCTCTTGTGGACCGTCATATCCTCTTCCGGCAGATAGTAATACTCTTTATAAGATCCTGTCAGGAAGTGTTTCAGACGACCCCGGCAGGCGTTCAGACAAATACGTACGTGCTCATCCCTGCCTTCCAGACTAGCCAGATGGTTTACTGCCTGCACCGGAAAAGGGAGCCTCTGGCTAAGCTGTATTTTGATCATCAGCGGCAGTTCTCCGGCATTGCAATGCTCAGGGGCTTTCTGCTCCTGCCGTATGTCCTGCAGATGACCGAACGATGAAGCATCCATCTGCATGTTCTCGATTGATGATGCTTCAATCTGCAGCTGCTCAATCTGTATCCCCTCAATCGATGATGTATCAAAGAGATGGGGAAGACCCAGCAATTTTGTCATGCTAAGCAGAGACAGAGTATCTTCTTTTAGATGATCCAGGAGCCTTCTTTTCAGAGCGGGCTCCTTTGTATTTTCCCATTCCTGATAGGTTTGGGCTATTTCCCGGCCGGAAATCGAATCTCTGCGCTCATAACCTGCAAATGCTTCTGTTTCGGATTTTTTCAGACTGGAAATGGGAAGGCATTTTCTAAATGGACGAAGCTCTTCGTAGATATCCTTTACTTTCTGCACGCTGTCATCAGTAAAAAATGAGTCATCACTGTAAAGGATCCAGCGTTCATCAAGGAAACGAAGGCTGAAGATGCTTCCGCCATAGGTCTGGATACTTGAAAATGGCATCAGCATCCGTCTGAACTCTGTTAGAAGAGCTTCTTCATCCCGGCGGGACTCGCACAGCAGGCAGCGGCAGATGAGCATACCTTCTTTAAGAGCTTCCTGGGATAGTGCTGTTCCCGAATCAGCCTCTTTTAATGTTTCAGGCGGCTGATAGCAGGCAGCAAAAGCCATACTGACAAAGCCCTGTCTGAAAGACAGACTTGTCGTCTCGATACCTGCCAGGGCTTCTCCCTCTTTCAGGGAATATGGGCGAAGACCCTCCCGGGACAACTCAGACCAGTCCAAACGGAATTCTTCTGTGATCATCTTGCTTGCTCCTCTGCCATTTACACAACTGCCTATTTATGCTACACTAAACAGGGAAATACAAAAGATACTGTAACTCCACAGATCAGGTAAGTTTATAAAAAACATTATACTGCACAAAACAAGTCAGTTTAAAAGAAACGGTAAGTATTCAGTACCTGGTATTGTATCATAACAGCAAAAAGCCGTCAAAAAACATAAAGTCAAAAAACAACGTCAAGAAAAAAAGAAACAAAAAGGAATGGTTAATCAATGATCGCATTTGTCGAGGGAGAACTGTGCTTTTCAGGTGATGGATATGTGATCCTGAATGCAGGAGGGATCGGATACCAGATTTTTACGTCCGCGACTGCAATAGGTACCCTGCCGTCAGCCGGCAGTATGGTACGGATGCATACACAGCTGGCAGTTCGGGAGGATGGGATAAGTCTTTACGGTTTTCCGACCAGAGAAGAGCTGTCTTTATTCAGCATGCTGATCCAGGTAAACGGGATCGGACCAAAGGCTGCTCTGTCCATTCTTTCAACTTTTTCACCTGCACAGCTGGTAACTGCGGTGACTTCTTCTGATGCGAAGACGATTTCCAAAGCTCCCGGTGTCGGCCCTAAGACTGCCGGCAGGCTGATCCTGGATCTGAAAGATAAACTGAAAGCCTGGGAGATGGAAAATCTTTTCCTGATCAGCAGCACTTCAAATACCGTGCAGGAAGGGCTTCCGGATACGGATGATGCGCGCGAGGCTGTTCTGGCACTGCAGGCACTTGGATACACTCAGAGTGAAGCAGACAGGGCGGTTGCTGCTATAGGAGATGTAAGCGGTCTGGATACCGGCAGTATCCTCAAGCAGGCACTTCGATATTTAGTATGAGAAGCGGGATACGATCCGTTCATAATCAGTCAGATAAATATAAGTGAATAGATGCTCAGACAGATATGTGAGCATAGATACTCAGATAACTATATTAACTCAGTGATAGATATTGAGATTGATTAGAGCAATCATAAGGAACATAGAATAAATGAGTCCTACAAAAAGAATCATTACAACAGAAATGACGCAGGAGGATGTCAAGATCGAAAATCACCTTCGTCCCCAGACCCTGGATGGATATATCGGACAGGCTCGGACACGGCAGATGCTCGGGATCTACATCCGGGCTGCACTGGAGAGAGGGGAGCCGCTGGATCATGTTCTTTTATATGGTCCTCCCGGACTGGGGAAAACGACCCTTGCCGGTATTATTGCCAATGAGATGGGCGCCCAGATCCGCATCACTTCCGGACCTGCGATTGAAAAGCCCGGTGAGCTGGCAGCGATCCTCAACAGCCTGTCCCAGGGGGATGTGCTCTTTATTGATGAGATCCACCGCCTGAACCGGCAGGTTGAGGAGATCCTGTATCCGGCTATGGAGGATTTTGCCATCGACATCATGATGGGAAAGGGACCGGCTGCCCGTTCAATCCGCCTTGATCTGCCTGCTTTTACTCTGGTTGGCGCAACAACAAGAGCGGGGCTCCTTTCAGCACCGCTTCGCGACAGGTTTGGCGTGGTGAGCAGACTGGATTATTATACAGACGAGGAACTGATGGAGATTATTCTGCATTCTTCGCAGATCCTTGGAGTTGAGATCGATAAGAAAGGCGCCAGGGAGCTGGCCAGGAGATCCCGCGGGACACCTCGACTTGCAAACCGGCTTCTGAAGCGGGTGCGGGATTACGCACAGATACGCTATGGAGGGAAGATCACCTACGCCGCTGCCAATGAGGCGCTGGATCTTTTGGATGTTGACAAGTATGGTCTTGACCAGACAGACAGGAATATCCTGATGGCGATCATGGATACATTTTCCGGAGGACCGGTCGGACTGGATACACTTTCTGCAGCGCTGGGTGAAGACAGGGGCACTTTGGAGGAAGTCTACGAGCCGTTCCTGATCAAATCCGGTCTCCTGCAGCGTACTCCGCGCGGCAGAGTTGTTACTGAACGTGCAAAAGCTTATTTACAGTAATCGTAACAGTAAATGAGATTATGATATATATGAAAGAAGGGGGGATTGCATCGTGGCTTCAAAGAATGATCTGAAAGTACTGATCGGATCCAGAGTATACACACTGAGCGGGTATGAGAGTGAAGAGTACCTGCAGAAAATAGCTTCCTATATTAACCAGAAGATCACACAGCTGGGAGATATGCCCGGTTATAAGCGAATGAGCGCGGATATGCAGAAGATCTTTCTGGAATTGAATATTGCGGATGATTATCAGAAAGCCCGCGAACGGATCGCAGAGCTGGAAGAGGAGATCGGTGAGAAGGATAAAGCGGAATATGATCTGAAGCATGAGCTGATTACAGCCCAGGTCCAGCTGGAAAAGATGACACAGGAGATCGACACACTTAAGGAGCAGATCGCCGGTCTGGAAAAAGAACTGGCAGCCGCAAAGAATTAAGAAATCCGATAAGAGAAGGATCCGGAAAAGCTGGCCGCAGGGCCAGTTTTTCTCATACTGGAGGTAAGACATGCGAAACGTTGAAATACTGGCTCCTGCAGGCTCGCTTGAAGCAATGCGTGCTGCTTTTAGAGCAGGAGCAGACGCGGCTTATATCGGAGGACAGATGTTCGGAGCCAGAGCTTATGCGCAGAGTACAGACCAGGAAGGGATCCTGGATGCGCTGGATGAAGCACATATCCATGGCAAACGAGTCTACCTGACAGTCAATACGCTTCTGAAGCAGGCGGAGATCTCCGGACAGCTCCTGTCCTTTGTTGAGCCTTTCTATAAAAAGGGGATTGATGCCATCCTTGTGCAGGATTTTGGCGTACTGAGTATGCTTCACCAGGCATTTCCCGATCTGCCGCTGCATGCCAGCACTCAGATGAATGTCTGTACTCCAGCCTACGCCCGATGGCTTTCCACACTCGGAATCAGGCGGATCGTACTTCCCAGGGAACTGAGCCTTAAGGAGATTCGTACCATGTCTGCTGACAGCGGTCTGGAGACAGAAGTGTTTGTACATGGTGCGCTTTGTCTGTGCTATTCAGGACAGTGCCTGATGAGCTCCATGATCGGAGGCAGAAGCGGCAATCGGGGCAGATGTGCCCAGCCATGCCGGCTGCCCTGGAAGCTGAAGCCGCAGACAGGGCCCGGTCCAGGGAAGGATCGCTCTGTTAAAGAGGAGTATCTGCTGTGCATGAAAGATCTCTGTACCCTGTCTATCCTTCCGGATTTGATAGATGCAGGCGTTTCTTCACTGAAGATCGAGGGCCGGATGAAGAGCCCCGAATACAGTGCAATGGTATCGCATATTTACCGGAAATATGTGGATCTGTATCTGGAAAAGGGCAGGGACGGGTACCGGATAGCTGAAGAAGACTCTCTGGCACTTCTCGAGCTGTTTAACCGAGGCGGGTTTACAGATGGATATTCCCTGCGGCATAACGGACCGGATATGATGAGTCCTGCTTCACCCGGGCATGCCGGAGCCAGGATAGGCAGTTTTAAGTCATCAGGAAAGGAAAGAAAGCAGCACCTGGCGATTACTCTTGAGAGAGATCTTAAGGCAGGAGACCTGATCGGGCTGCCGGATGGCCGCACCTGGACATCCGACCGGGATTATTTTGCTAAGGAAACAGTTTCCTTACCCGGTAAAGAGGGGCGGCAAGTGAAGCCCGGTACTCCTGCGATGCGTCTTCGCAGTGAAGCCCTGCTTGACAAAGCGCGGAAAAACTATGTGGAAGGCCCTTCACTTAAAGAAAAGATTCACGGTTTTGTCAAGATTTTGAAAGATATGCCTGTTACAATGGAGGCGATTTACAGGGACGTGCATGTAAGCTGCCAGGGGTCTGAGGCAGTTCCTTCACGCAATCGTCCCCTGCAGCCGGAGGAAGTCAGACGCTGTATGGAAAAAACAGGGCAGACTCCGTTTGTTTTCGATACAGTCGAGATCGAGATGGAGGAGGATTGTTTTGTAACCGTATCCGCGTTAAATGCTCTGCGGCGGCAGACTCTGCAGCTTCTGCAGGATAAGATCCTTCAGAAGTACCACAGAGAAAGTAATCTGGCGGATTACACCATCCGGAACGTTACGATCCTGGATGCAGCCGGTCAGGCGGAAACAGTTGAGGAAAGAGGAGAGGAGACCGCGGGATCAGGATCTTTTTCCCTGGCAGCTCTGGTCTGCACAAAGGAGCAGCTGATAGCTGTTCTGGAGGATCCCGGGATCGCACGGATCTACCTGGAGGACATTTATCTGACGGATAAACAGGTGCCGGATCTGGCAGATCTGGTCATTGAGTCCGGCAGAGAGCTCTGGCCGGCGATGACGCCCATCCTGCGAGCGGAAAGTGCGGATTATATGATCAGGCGAGCTCGAATGTATGAGAAAGCAGGCGCCTCGGGATTTCTGATCCGCAGCCTGGACACTCTGTTTCTTTTAAGAGAAGAAGGAGTCCGGCTTCCCTGTGCCGGCGATTTTACTATTGGATGCATGAATGAAGAAGCAGCCGGAGTGCTTGGCGGACAGCTTTCGAAGATCTGTGTCAGCACGGAGCTGAACCGGAGAGAGCTGGAGGGCCTTTCTTTCCCTGAGCAGGGGGAGATGCTCATATATGGCCGCCAGCCTTTGATGTTTACCGCGCAGTGCCTGAAAAAGAACAGCTCGGGCTGTGACAGGATCCCCGGGAATCTGGTCCTGACAGACCGCTATGGAGTTTCTTTCCCGGTCCGCTGCGCATGCCAGGTCTGCTGCAATATTATTTACAACAGTGTCCCCCTGCTTCTTGATGAAGCAGCTGCTGATCTGAAGAGGGCCGGACACTGTCCCGGTATCCTGCGCATGCAGTTTCTGGATGAAACGGCAGATCAGGTACGCCGGGTTAGACAGATACTATCAGGCAAGCTCTCTAAAGAGCAGATTTCTTTTACCAGAGGACATTATCACCGCGGAGTGGAGTAAGTATGGCAAATCTGACAACACAGTTTGTAAAATATCTGCTGATTCTGCTGATGGCGATATACACACTGCGATGCTTTACCGGATTCGCACGGAAATCCCGCATGGGGCGGGAAGGGCATTATTCAGGCCAGGTCACCCTCATGATGATCATGCACTTTCTGTTCAATTTCCTGATCTTCATGAATACAATGACCGTTATGGTCCTGGTTCTGTATGTCTCAGAAGTGTGTTTTTTCGCGATTGCACTCTTTATGTACCATCATTTTTACCGGGATGCATCGACCATGCTGATCAGCAACATGTTTTTCCTGTTGATGCTGGGTATGAGCATCCTGACGAGACTGGATTTCACTCTGGCAGTGAAACAGTTCGCGATTGCTGTCGCATCGGTCGCTCTGAGCCTGGCGGTTCCCTTTATCGTATCCAAGCTGGG
>CADBQK010000541.1 GCA_902796775.1 uncultured Lachnospiraceae bacterium | reverse complement strand
GGATAAAAGGAGAAACATCCCACATCACCCAGCGTTCCCGCATACCTGTCACCGTATTTGCTGCCGATCGCCTGCGCATCGTCCTCAATCACTTTCAATCCATGCTTTTTGGCGATTCCCATGATTTCATCCATATTGCATGGAGCGCCAAAAATGTGGACAGGCAGGATTGCCTTTGTCTTCTTTGTAATCGCCTGTTCTATTTTCCCCGGATCGATGTTATAGTCATCTTCCAGAACATCTACAAAAACAGGCTTTGCTCCAATGGAAGCGATCGCTTCTGCTGTCGCAAAAAATGTGAACGGTGTAGTAATCACCTCATCACCAGGCTGTATACCACATGCACGTAACGCTAAAACAAGGGCATCCGTGCCGCTTGCACACCCTACAGCATATCTGACTCCCAGGTATGAAGCGACTTCTTCCTCAAACTTTTTGACCTTTGTTCCTCCGATAAATGCAGTATTTGAAAATATATCTTTCAATTCCTGATTAATCTCATCCATCAATTCCTCATACTGAAGTTTCAGATTCAAAAATGGGACGTTCATGCCTTTCCTCCTGTTTTTCTTGTATACTGTATTCGCCATATTCAATCCTTATCGATCGTTAATCCTGCCGACAATATCTTCACACAGTTTTACTGCATTTGTTCCGGTTTCCCCTGTTACTGCAATTGGTTCGCCATCTACTATTGTATTATAGAAAGCAATCAGTTCCTGCCTTAATGGTTCTTTAATCGGTACAAATATTTTCTGCACAATGCCATCCTGTTTATAGGAACTGTCTCCGGAAAGATCAACAATCATGTCTGTGTTTTTGGAGATCATGAGTGTCCTTGCCAGAAGATCCGCCTCGATAAAGCTGTCCTCGGTATGAATGACAATTGACCTTTCCTTTCCCTGAGAAACACGGCTGGCATTGATTACTGCATGAGCATGATCCTCAAAATCAAGCATTGCCGTAGCAAAATCAATATGGTCAGATCTTATTCTCTCACCATTCGCTCTTATATCCGTCACCTTATATGGATCCATCAAATGGCAGACCAGATCAATATCATGAATCATCAGGTCTTCTACTACACTTGTATCCGTTATTCTGCCGCTCCCGCTAAACGGACTGTACCGGTGTGCTTCAATATAGAACACCTGCTTTTTGTTCAACAGTTTATCCAGCTCCAGAATGACAGGATTAAAGCGTTCTATATGACCTACCTGCAGATACAGTTCCCTGCTCCGGAACAGATCTGTCAGATACTCCGCGTCTTTGCTGTTCAATGCCAGAGGCTTCTCTATCAATGCATGAACCTTATGTTCCGCTACGACAGTTCCCACTTCCTTATGCAGCGAAGAAGGAACCACAACAGAAACTGCATCCACTTCATCAAGCAATTCTGACATGTCTTTAAAAGCCCTTGTATTGAACTGCTGCGCTACCTTTTTTGCGGTCTGATTGTTTTCATCATACACCCCAACCAGCTCAAAACGTCCAATCTCGTCTGCATAATTCCTGACGTGATTTCTTCCCATCTTACCGGTTCCAATCACACCTACTTTAAGCTTTGTCATACCCTGGCCTCCTGCTCTGCTCGCTCAACTCTGTTATTCTATGGTTTCTATAGTTTGTTCTCCCAGCATCGGATCCGGAACCGAAGCATATCATACACTCCCCACAATATATCATGCGGATGGCCGAACGCTCCCGATCTGGCTTCCTTGATGTCAGGCTTGTTCTTCATGTTTCCGACTCTAAGCCCGCTCAGTTTGGCTCTGAATATCATCTCCGGCCAGACAAAGATCGGACTCCTCGCAAGCGGAGTAATTCGATCGACAATATCTGTCCTGTAAACCTGTACATAATTGGTTACCGGTGTTCCACGCATCAATCCCGGAAACAGGAGATGCAGTAAAAAACTGTTTCCCTTCGAAGTGATTCTTCTCCACTTCACAGCATTGTAATCCACCCTCTCAAGTACAAGGACATCATATTTCTGAGCTTTGCGGATGATCTTCTTTGTATCATCAAGAGGAAACGGTAAATCCACAGCATTATATACCACATATGGTTTTGATGCAACTTTGACTCCCCGCAGAACTGATGTTCCAAAATTCAGATTTACCACATTCTCCAAATACTTTACTTTTGGATTATTCTGAGCAAATCTTCTCATAATATCGCCGGTTCCGTCCTTTGAGGCATCATCAATAAGGATCAGCTCATAATCACTGAAATCCCTCTCAAGCATCTCTATACACTTGTTTACAGATGATTCTATGAGTTTTCGCTCATTATATCCGGCCAAAACATACGATACTTCCACGATTCACCTTCATTTCTTTCTAAACTGTATTTCTTACGAAACTCACCTTATATCCCAGAATAACGCACTTCCATCACCGCATACAAGTGGTTCTTTGCCGGTTATCTCTGTGATCTCTCTCTTCTTTTCTTCCAACTGTGTATCATCATATGCCATGACATATAGATCCTGATCTACATAAATCCCATCATATCCGGCATCCTGAAGAACCTGCACCATCTCTTCGGTTGGATACCCGGATACCATACTCTGCCAGACTGCCTCTTCACGCCCCTCCATCGCTCCATAGCTCCACCTGATTCCGTCTGTTTCAATATACCCCATATGCTGCCTGTATCCGGTCCCGGAAACCCAATCCGTATAGGGCAGTACAAACACCATATCCCCCTGTTCAAGAATTCCCTGAATCTGCCTCATCATCTCGCGTTTCTCAATGAAAGCAGTCGATATGTTGGAAGGAATTGTAATCGTCTGATCATAAAGACCGATACCGGTTAGCAACAGGCATAACCCCGCTTCAATAATCATATGCTTTCCTTCGAGCCAGCGGCTCAGATAGGATCCTATTGTCAACAAACTCAAAAACATAAGAATAATCGACATTCGGTTGTAGCATCTGATTGGAATCCTGAAAAAGACAGAGATTAAAGAACTCATGCCCCCTATCGTCGCAATCAGAAAAACGGAAACACTCAGATATGCATACGACTTGCAGAACCTGCTTTTTGTAAACAGCGTAACAATACAAAAAATTAGGCCAACCGACGCTATCAATCCCAATGCGGCTGTCGCATTCTCATTAACCATGGGATAATTCTTATTATAGAATTCTCTGACAGCAGCAAATATGCCAATTCTATGCCCGTCTCTGGGAAGCAGCATTTGAACCAGTTTCAATCCATATATTTCAGCATCACCTGCAGCACGAAGTGAAATCTGGCTGGAGGGATTTGTCCCATTTATCATCCAGAAAACAAGATTCGGAACAATATTGACCAGCACGCCAAGCACTGTACTGCAGATAAAGGCAATTGGATACAGTTCAATCCTGGTTCGCTTTTCGCGTGAATGAACCGCTCTGATAATAAACGCGACAGAAAACAGTGCACACGAAAAAAACGCATAGTACAATCCGGTAAACGCGCACAGAAAAGCTAAGACGAAATACCTCCAAAATACCTTCCCGTCTCCAACCGTCTCATTCGTATTAACGATTTTCCCTTCGATTATTTCAATCGATATCAGCCACGCGACCGGCAGCATATAATAAGGGACAAGCCACATATGAGGATATCTGCTCTGAATATACGGGCTGAAACAATACAGCACCGAGAGCACGATCGAGATACTGTTTCTGAATCCCAGCCTTTTGCAGACCACAAAACATACAGCCGCGATCAGATAATAGTTAAAGAAATAAAAGAGATTCGTAATCGTATAAGTATCAGCGACAAAAAAACTGATGATCTTAACGATCAGAAATGACAATCCATCCGAGAAAGGATAGTCAAACATATCCCCGCCGGAAAGCCCTCCAACCATCGGATTTACGAAGGACAATCCCTGTTCTTTTATACATTTGACAAAATAATAAACCCCCATCTCATCTCCACCTGTATATGACAGGGGATAACGGGTATCTATCTTTCGATAAAAGTATAAAAGAGCAGCACTGACAGTCAGAATAACGATCAGAAAACTGCCTGCCGTTTTCGCATGATTCCTGAAAAACAGGATTACTGCTCTGCTGTCTCTATCCGATTTCCTGAAAAAAACGACACTCCTCACCATGCAATAGAGAAGGCAGAAGCCGGAAAGAGCAAACAGGATCCAAAAAGCAATAAGACTGTTTCGGACAACACGGTTACCGTCAATTACCTCTGAAACTCTGGTCACATTAAAATCATGAACAGAAAAAGCGCCCTTCCCGTTTGCGTAGATGCGAAGAGAGCATTTCTCCGGATGCTGACCTCTGTAAAAAGGAAGGCGGCCCTTCAAAGAGGTCTCTCCCTTCCCTGCCAAAACCGAAAAACGATTATATCCCTGATGATAGTTTTCCGAAAACAGGTCTACCACGATATTGACCGGTTCATCAGACTCATTCACCACTATGCCACTTACAAGAAACGCATCTCCCTCACCCAGCGACACTTCCGCTGAAAACATTTTTTCACCTTCTTTGTCCCGGGCGGAAAGAGCATAATCCGTGACATTGCACACCCTCTCATTAGCAGCAGAAAAGTCTTTCACAGAATACGCTTCGTTATCAAGGGTTTTTATATATGGGATATTATCTACTTTTGGAAGCCGGATCAGAATAAAAAAGCAGGATATCATAGAAATAAGAGCAATACAGAACAATACATAAAAGTATGATCCATATTTTCCTTTCTTTCCTCCCAGAACACCCTGCTTACTCATATTGCTTTCTCCCCGGAGTCACTTGATATTCAACATCAACACGCCAAACACAATTGCAATGATTCCAATGACGCCTACTGTAGTAACCTTCTCTTTCAGAATCAACACCCCTGCAATAACAGTCACTACATTGATAACACCCGCGCTTAATGGATAGATATAACTCAGATCTTTTTTCTGGATTATAATTGTATAGAGTATAAAGCTTAAAATATAGCTTATCAGGCCGAGTAATAATCTGACGTCTATCCTCATCGCCATGATCGGCTGAGCAAAGGAAAACTCACATCCTTTCCCACCCAGCTTAATC
>CADBQK010000540.1 GCA_902796775.1 uncultured Lachnospiraceae bacterium | reverse complement strand
GTAGAAGAAATGGTGGAAGAGGCTCTCGCTCAGCAGGAGATCATTACATGTGAATAAGGGCCGCAAGCCCGCTTGAGACAGGTTTGCAGCCCTTTGATCTTCCCGCCTTACACAAAGCTGTAAGGATAATAAGTGTGTTTGGTCAGACTTTGTATTTTTTGATATCTGCAAGGATCCGAGGTGTCTCTGCACACTCTTCGATCAGCAGTGTAATCGGTTCGGACAGATCGATACTGAATACTCCCAGGACAGAACGGGCATCTACGGTACCTGTTGAACCATTCATATCCACTCGAGCTCTGTACTTGGAAAGGATCCGTACCAGATCACCAACTTTGTCGACCGAATCAAGCAAAACAGGAACTTTGATCATATGTATTATCCTCCCTTCGCTGACTGCCGTATGCATGCTCCATAAGGATGCTGAATACAAGCAGATGAATGCAGTGTCAGTATGGTTTTATAAGAAAACTGTATCATTTTAACCTGCTGAAGTCAAGCCGTGAGCCACATATCAGAAGGGAAAATAATTGTTAAAGAGAACCTGGTAAACCGCCGAAAAGATGCAAGGAGGTCTTTATGGCATCGGTAGCTTTCTGCACGCTGGGCTGCAAGGTCAATCAATATGAAACGGATGTCATGCGGGAAAGATTCCTGGAGGCGGGTTATGAGATCCGGGATTTTGAACAGGAAGCGGATATTTACGTAATCAATACCTGTACAGTGACGAATATTGCTGACAGAAAGTCCCGCCAGATGCTCCGCCGTGCACGGAAGAGAAATCCGCAGGCACTGGTGATTGCTGCCGGCTGTTACGTCGATACGACTCAGGAAGCACTTGCCGGTGAGCGTATTGCGGATCTTCTGATCGGGAATAAGGAAAAAGAAAGGATCGTTGAGATTGTCAGCAGGCAGCTGGGAGTAGCTGATCCTGCAGATATTATACCCGGGGAATCGACTGAAGGCGTTTGCCCGGATCCGGATAAACGGTTTACAGTAGGATCGGTGAAGGGTGCGGGAGAAAGGCTGCGTTCCCACATCAAGATCCAGGATGGCTGCAATCAGTTTTGTTCCTACTGTGCCATACCTCTGGCCAGAGGAAGAGTGGTCAGCCGCAGGCAGGAGGATATTGCTGCGGAGGCTGCAAGGCTTGCCACTCAGGGCTGCCCTGAGCTGGTTTTAACCGGTATCCATATCAGCTCATACGGTCTGGATCTGATAGATAAGTCTGCTTTGAACACGAATCAGAGGAAGGAGCCCGGACAGGGATACGGAGAGGATTACGGGCCTTTTGCCGGAGATGCTCTTATCAGTCTGATTGAAGAGACAGCCAGGGTGTGCGGGGATATACGTATCCGGCTTGGTTCTCTGGAGCCACGGATCATTACGGATTCATTTCTGCAGAGGTTGAGTGCCGTCAAACAGGTATGTCCTCATTTTCACCTTTCACTCCAGAGCGGATGCGGGGAGACTTTAAAGCGGATGAACCGGCATTACAGCCCGGCCCTTTATCTTGAAAAATGTGATCTGATCAGAAAATACTATGACTTTCCCGCTATAACCACCGATGTGATCGTCGGATTTCCCGGGGAGACGCAGGAAGAGTTTGAGGAAACGCTTGCTTTTGTGCAGAAGGTCGGATTTTCCAATATGCATATTTTCCGCTATTCCAGACGGGATGGAACCCGGGCAGCTTCCATGCCCGGGCAGGTCGATCCCCGGATCATGGCAGAGCGTTCGCAGAAACTGATCGAAGCAGCAGCCAGGATGCGCCGCTCATTTTTGGAAGAGCAGATGGAGAAAGAAGCAGAGGTTCTGATCGAAGAAATGACTGATACGCCCGAGGGGTTTATGGCAGCCGGTTACAGCCGCAATTATCTGCGCTGCGTTTTTTCAGAGGTGGGACTTGCACCTGGTATGCTCGTAAAAGGTAAAATTCATAAAATCTTCACAGAAAACATCGCTTTTTGCAAAGAAATTCATTGAATTTCCAAAGAATTTAGTTTATCATAAAATATAAGGCTGTAGAGCAGTAGGGAGACTGCAAAATAAGCAGAAGGGACGTGATAAGATGCCAGATATGAATACACAGTATTTCAAAGTAACCAATGAAACAGATCTAGTAGTAAAAGATATCCTGGAAGCTGTTTATATTGCGCTCACAGAAAAAGGATATAATCCGGTCAACCAGATCGTGGGATACATCATGTCCGGAGATCCGACCTACATTACCAGCTATAAGAATGCGAGATATCTCATCATGAAGGTGGAACGGGATGAGATTCTGGAAGAGCTCCTTAAGAGCTATATCAGGGATCTGTAGATGAGGGTCATTGGTTTGGACTATGGGTCGCGGACGGTCGGGATCGCAGTGAGCGATCCGCTTGGACTGACTGCGCAGGGTCTGGAAACAGTAACAAGGAAAGCAGAAAACAAGCTCCGCAGGACATGTGCCAGGATCGAGGAACTGGTGCGTGGCTACGGGGCTAGCTTAATTGTATTAGGTTATCCTCTGAATATGAACGATACAGAGGGTGAACGTGTCGAAAAAGTAAAAGAATTTAAGGAAATGCTGGAGCGCAGGACCGGGCTGGAAGTGGTCCTGTGGGATGAGCGTCTGAGCACTGTGGAAGCGGAACGGGTACTAATGCAGGGCGGTGTACGGCGCGAAAACAGAAAACAGTATATAGATAAGATGGCAGCAGCGGTAATCCTGCAGGGATATCTGGACCGCTGCAGGATGGAAAAAACAGGAGCAGATATCAGAGAATAACAGACTTGAGAGGGGATAACCCAAGAAGGAAAAACTGATACAGAAGGATAGACATAGTATCCTGACGCGCAGAAATGCGGATATACAGATGGATAATGCAAATAGATACAGGAAGGAAGGAAAAACAGCTCCTGTCTGAAAAATATATATGTACAGAAATAAAGAGAAGCTTAAAAAGATACTAAAACGGACAAAAGGAAAGAAGAAAGACGGGGAGATTTTCAGGACAGGGAGACCCCGCAGGCGGACGGAGGTGCTGCAGTTGAAAAACATGGGACATGGCAGCCGTCCCAGGGTCAGGATCATACCTCTTGGCGGACTGGAACATATCGGCATGAATATTACATGCTTTGAATATGGTGATGATATTATTGTGGTGGACTGCGGACTGCAGTTCCCGGATGTAGATATGCTTGGTGTGGATCTGGTGATCCCGGATATCACGTACTTAAGAGAGAATATTGAAAAAGTCAGAGGATTTGTGATTACGCATGGGCATGAGGATCATATCGGAGCCCTGCCCTATGTACTTAGAGAAGTCAATGCCCCGGTTTATGCAACAAAGCTGACTATGGGGATCATTGAAGGTAAGCTGAAGGAGCATGACCTGCTGAATACAACGAAGCGCAGAGTGATGCAGCATGGACAGACCATTAATCTGGGATGCTTCAGAGTAGAGTTCATCAAGACAAACCACAGTATTGCGGATGCCACGGCACTCGCGATCTATACACCTGCCGGAGTCATCGTGCATACGGGAGACTTCAAAATCGATTATACTCCTGTGTTTGGAGAAATGATCGATCTGGCCCGGTTTGCAGAGATTGGACGCCGCGGCGTGCTGGCACTGATGTGCGACAGTACTAATGCAGAAAAGCCCGGATTTACACAGTCAGAGAAGGTTGTGGGCAAAAAGATCAATTCCATTTTTGACAAGCATAAAACGGGAAGGATCATTGTGGCAACCTTTGCATCCAATGTGGACCGTGTGCAGCAGATCATCAATACGGCATATGTGCATGACCGCAAGGTTATCGTTGAGGGGCGGAGTATGGTCAATACCATCTCCGTTGCCAGTGAACTGGGGTATATCCACATCCCGGAAGATACCCTGATCGATATCAATACGATGGACAGCTATCCGGACGACAAACTTGTTTTGATTACAACCGGCAGTCAGGGAGAGACGATGGCAGCTCTTTCCCGGATGGCGGCAGATACGCATCGTAAGGTGAGGATCAAACCGGGTGATACGATTGTATTCAGTTCCTCGCCTATCCCCGGAAATGAAAAAGCTGTAACAAATGTCATTAATGAATTATACCGTAAAGGTGCAGATGTCATTTTCCAGGACACACATGTTTCCGGTCATGCGTGCCAGGAAGAGATCAAGCTGATCTATGCTCTGACAAAGCCCAAGTATGCGATTCCGGTCCACGGAGAGTACAAACACCTGAGAGCAGGTGCGGCAATCGCTTCTACGATGGGTTATGACAGTGACCATATTTTGACGCTCAGCTCGGGGAATGTTCTTTCAATCGGGGAGGATGGCGCTGAGGTTACAGGCGAGGTTCCCCACGGATGCATCATGGTGGACGGCCTTGGTGTCGGAGATGTCGGGAATATTGTCTTACGGGACAGACAGCTTCTGTCACAGAATGGCCTGATCATCGTTGTGCTGACATTGGACAAATATACCAACCAGGTACTTGCCGGGCCGGATATTGTTTCCCGCGGCTTTGTATATGTGCGTGAGTCCGAATCCCTGATGGAAGATTCCCGCAGAATCGTTGAAAAAGCCGTTTATGATTGCCTGGACAGACATGTAAGTGATTGGGGTAAGATCAAAAACGATGTAAAGAATGCTCTGGGTGACTACTTGTGGAAAGAGACCAGACGCAACCCTATGATCCTGCCTGTTATTATGGAAGTGTAGCGATGAACGGAGTAGAAAAAGAAACAGCTGCCCTGATAAAGGAGATCCGGCGCAGCAGTGAATATCATCGGTATCATCGACTGAAAAAGAAGCTGGGAGAGGATCCGCAGCTCAGGGATAAGGTGGATTCTTATCGAAGACAATGCTTTTTTCTCCAGAATAAGGAGTATGAGGAAAGCGATCTTGAGAGAATCGACCAGCTTCAAAAAGATAATCAGCAGCTGCTGGACATGGCTCTTGTCAGAGAGTTTCTGATCAGTGAGCAGGAACTTTGCAGGATGGCTTCTACGATTATGAATCAGATCACAAAGGCCGTAGATATAGGACTGGAACTGTAAGAGGTAGATATGGTTAAGAAATTTTTCCTGGGATCATTCAGCCTGGTACTGAATATCGTAATATATGTCCTCATTATTTTTGCAGCAATCCGTATTGTGACTTTCTCATACAATTTTTCGTATGAGGTCTTTGGCAATACGGCTGTTGCCGTTGCGACTGAGGATGAAGATATCATTACGGTACAGATTCCGGAGGGTGCCAGTACAGACGAGATTGCGTCTCTGCTCAAAGATAAAAAGCTGATTCATTATAAAGAAGCTTTTGTTCTGCATGTGGCGATTTCCCAGTATAAAGGTCTGATCAAGCCGGGGACATATGAACTGAAGGCTTCGATGACTATGGATGAGATCCTGGAGATCATCTGCCAGATGAGCGATACGAAGACAGCAGCTCAGCCAGCGGGGTAGAGTGGTGAATGGGAGAGTAGGAGCATATATCCGTTCCCTGTATATGGATGAACCGGAGTTCCTGAAACAGCTGGGAGACGAAGCAAGACGGGATGGCGTGCCGATCATAAAACCCGAGACAGCAGCCCTTCTGAAAACGCTTCTGGCAATGAAGAAACCGGTGAATGTTCTGGAGGTGGGGACGGCAGTTGGGTATTCTGCCATCCTGATGAGTTTATATATTCCTGAAGGCGCAAAAATCACAACGATCGAGAATTACGAGAAGCGTATCGGGGCTGCCCGGAATAATATCCGCGCTGCCGGAAAAGAGAGTGTGATCACACTGCTGGAAGGAGATGCTATGGAGATCCTGCCCGGGCTGATGCCCGGGTATGATTTTGTCTTTATGGATGCCGCAAAGGGACAGTATCCTGGTTTTCTGCCATATGTCATGCGCCTGCTTCTGCCGGGCGGCATACTGGTGTCGGATAATGTACTGCAGGATGGAAGCATTGCGGATTCCCGTTATGCAATTGAGCGGCGGGACAGGACGATCCATACACGGATGAGGGATTACCTGTGGAAACTGACGCATGACAAACAGCTTACCACAAGCGTACTGCAGGTAGGAGATGGAGTTGCTGTGAGTGTAAAAGCGGGAGAGATGTGAGATGAGACAATTACCGGAGCTGCTGGTGCCTGCAGGGAGTCTGGAGGTCCTGAAGGTGGCTGTCCTTTACGGAGCCGATGCCGTTTATATCGGCGGTGATGCCTACAGCCTGCGGGCAAAGTCAAAAAACTTTGATCTGCAGGAGATGAGGGAAGGGATCGACTTTGCCCACGAAAGAGGTGTGAAGGTCTACGTGACCGTTAATATATTTGCCCATGATGGGGATCTGGATGGTATACGGATCTATCTGCGGGAGCTGGCCGGTCTGAAGCCGGATGCTCTGCTGATCTCGGACCCGGGGGTATTTATGATCGCCCGGGAGGAAGCTCCCGATATCCCGGTCCATATCAGTACGCAGGCAAACAATACAAATTACGGGACATTCCGGTTCTGGCATGATCATGGAGCAGCCCGTGTGGTGGCAGCCAGAGAGCTTTCTCTGGAAGAGATTGCAGATATCCGGGCACATATTCCTGCGGATATGGAGATCGAGGTGTTTGTTCACGGTGCGATGTGCATTTCCTATTCCGGCCGCTGTCTCCTAAGTAATTATTTTACCGGAAGGGACGCGAACCAGGGTGCATGCACGCATCCCTGCCGCTGGAAGTATGCAGTCGTCGAGGAGACAAGGCCCGGCGAGTATCTGCCGGTGGAAGAAAACGAGCGGGGGACTTATATCTTCAATTCGAAGGATCTTTGTATGATCGGCTATCTGCCGGAGCTGATAAAAGCAGGTGTGGACAGCTTAAAGATCGAAGGCAGGATGAAGACCGCTCTTTATGTAGCAGACGTAGCCCGAACATACCGGCAGGCACTGGATGATCTCGCACAGGATCCGGCACTCTACCACAGCAGGATTTCCTATTACGAAGATCAGATTGCAAGGTGTACACACCGGAATTTTACAACAGGATTCTTTTTCGGGAAACCATCCGGGCAAGCCCAGATTTATGAGAGCAGCACTTATGAAAAGCCTTATATTTTCCTCGGGATCATCGAAGGCGCAGCACAAGATGAGGATCTGTCTGCTGCAGAAGCAGCGGCATCTGATCTCCCTTCCAGCCTGAAAGGTATGTACTGCCTGGAGCAGAAAAACAAATTCTGTGTCGGCGACCGGATTGAGATCATGCGGCCGGATGGTCGGGATGAAATGGTTCAGGTGCTGGCGATGCGTGATGAAGAGGGTAATCCGATGGACAGCTGTCCGCATCCAAAGCAGCGATTTTATGTGGATCTGGGAGTAAAGCTGGAGAGATTCGATATCCTCCGTATGCCTGCTGATGGCGGGCGGGTCCTGACTTCATGATACGGTACCATTAGCCTTGCAGGATAGGCCTGAGCCTGGAACGGTACATGGACTATGATCATGACAAAATTATGAATAATCATCTTGAACTGCTTTTGAAAGGATGTACCATGTTAGAACTCTTTTACCCGGATGAAAAGTATTCATCTGCCTTTGAAGTGCCTTATGAGCAGCTGTATGAGGAGGGCTATCGCGGCCTGATCTTTGATATTGACAATACGCTGGT
>CADBQK010000539.1 GCA_902796775.1 uncultured Lachnospiraceae bacterium | reverse complement strand
TTTTCTATTATGAGTCATCAGCCCAGCTCTCGTTGTGTGACCGCTATTCAAGTCTTTCAATTATGAGTCATCAACTCAGCTCTTGTAGTGTAACCGATATTCTCGCTTTTCATATATGATTCACGACTTTGGCTGTTTGACTTAACCTCATAAAGTCGATTCAGAAAAAAATACTATTCCTTCATCCCGGCCCCCCGATTTCTCATAGTCATTTAAGCTGAAATATATTTTTCCAATAATTTTATATCACATACTTTCGCATGGTCTGTGCAAGCAACTCATCGTCTCCCATGGCGAGTAACTCCTCCTTGTCAACCCACTTATAGTCGCAAGTCTCACCTTCCTGAAGGACAACACTATCTTTGTCACAACTTGTAACGCATACAAATGCATAATATGCGCCATGCGTATCATCATCGACAAAATGTTCCATTTCTTCGAGAGTATCGGCGATTATTCCGGTTTCTTCTCTCAGTTCACGCTCAGCACCTTCCATGGCTGATTCCCCTTGCAATACCGAACCTCCCGCAGTTGCTTCCCAGTACAAAGGGTATGCTTTCCCGGGTGAACGTCTCATCAGTAAGTATTGTCCATCTACATGACGCACAAGTACTAAGACCACCATATGATAAACTCCCTTTGGTATGCTGTTCTCCTCTCCACGGACAAGTGTAATGCCATCTATTTTTTGGATATTATCGTCATATGCGTCCCATAGTTCCATAATTTTCCTGCCTTTCGGTCCGGTTCTCAAAACTCTCAGATATATTTCACACCGGATGCTTTCAGTTTTTCCCGCATCTTCTGAACCTTTTTATCCGGAAACCGCCTTCCGATGCAATCTTCTATCATCCGTACTTTTGCACCGGTCTTAACCGCTCCTTTCGCGGTAGCACCGACGCAGCCGCATTCATCAACTCCGCATAATACCACTTCCGAATAATCCTGTGCTTTCATAAATTCTCGAAAGGCCTTTGCTGTATATGTATCGGAACGGTTCTTTTCAAAGATATGATCCGATACCAGATCAAGATCACTGTATAACTCAGCGCCTTTTGTTCCCCTTATCGAAAATCCGACACCCCACATGATCTTCGGCAGGATATGTTTGATATAGATAATATCATACCCTTTTCCCTTGTACTCATGAATTGCTTTATTCACGTTACCTGTGAGTTCTCTTGTATCATAGGTAAACATAGCCTTTCGTTTATCCCACAGATAATCATTCTGCATATCGATCACAAGCAGCGCTTTTTTCTCTGACTTTTTTTGTCTGTCATTATAATCGTAAAACATATCATCCAATAGTTTTTCCATTCCGCTTTTATCACCGAATCCGGCTTTGATAAGCGTTCCTGCATTTTCGATCATCAGTCTGAAATACAGCCAGTCTCCGAGATCATCGTACTTCCTGGTGGAATTGATCAGATAGTTTCTTCGAAGTGTCGTATACTTTTTCCCCTGCGTTTTGCCGTATTTTTTAAGAAGTTTTGCAGTAGCAACATCCTCCATTGCTTTCAGATCAGCAAAACCGCCGATAGCATCAAACGTCTTTTTCTCCGCCCAGAAGATTCCGCTGTATAACCCGGTCAGTTTGAAAGAGACCCGACACAGGATATCATTGCACCACAACGGAAAGGAATATCGCTCGAATCGGATCGGCGCACCGCCACCGATATACTTTTCGCTCCGCAGAAGCGAATAGATCTCACGGAGTGTATTCTTTGTCATACGATTATCTGCATCGATCGTAACGATTATTCTTCCTTTTGCCGCTTCGATTCCGGCATTCCGAACCTTTGCAATGCATCTGTCTTCATTGATGATCGTAACAGCACCATTCTCTGCGGCAATACTCTCCGTCCGATCCGTACACCGGTTACAGACCACTATGATCTCTGTATTCCCCGGAAATACGCTGTCTGCAGCTTTGATGGAATCCATGCATCTCTTTATATATTTCTCTTCATTATGAGCAGGTATAATCACCGAAATATGTGTCTTCATATTGTGATCCCTCTTGATTCCCACTTGTCAATAACTCCCCGGTACAAATCTCCCTTTCGCCGGATCAGCGGGCGGATCCCAATCCTGAGAACCATGCTATGGATCAATTTTTGTATCGGAAACTGCTTTTTATTCTTTAAGGCGCTTATCAGTTTCTTCGAAGACTTATTGCATCTTGATCTTAATTCATCCCGAACGTAATCCGTGCCATTAAAGGGAGCATTAAAAGCGATGCTATCGCATAATCTTCCTCCGGAATATAATACTAAGTTTTTCAAAACCTTTGAAGTATCCCGGTTCCCGTAGTTCTCACCTGTTACAACTGTAACACAATACTTATCATGTAGCAATTGTTCTATCACAAAATGTCCGCGATCGATAAAGTCCTTCATGAGTCCCGAAACATTGCTTGCATAGGTGGGTGATCCAAGTACCAGACCATCTGCATCAGCGATCACTTGTGACAGTTTTTCCGCGTCATCCTTGATACAGCAATGCCCGGTTTTGTAACATGAACAGCAGCCAATGCAATGTGACATATTGATCTCAGACAGATCATAGTATTCAACATCGATGCCCTCTCCAACGAAATCCTTTTCGATAATATGAAGGGCCTCCGCCGTTACACCGCATTTCCTCGGACTGCCGTTTATTACTACTACCTTCATTATAATCCCTCCTGAGCAACTCGGCTTCACCCTAATTACACACTTGTGTATATTTTATATTCATGATACGATGCAGGAAGATACTTGTAAACAGGTCCGGGATAAGATACACATTTTTGAGAATATGTGTAAGTTTCGCTTATAGTATACGCAATGGAGTGTACAACAAATGAAAGACTCAACCAACCCTTCCGCCATCCGATCAAAAAAAGAGATCACCGAGGCATTGATCTCTCTAATGCAGGATATCCCCTTTTCTGACATCACGGTCAAACAGATCGTACTGGAAGCAAAACTTGAAAGAAAAACGTTCTATAATAATTTTTCATCCAAAGATGATGTTCTTGACGCAATAATAAATACTGCAATCCATGGATATGTCATGGCTCTTACCAACTCTCCGGAAGGTCCTCTTACCGTCATCTTTGATTTTTGTGACAAGAACAGAAACTTACTGACTCTTCTTCATAAGAATAATCTGTTA